>JAIOSM010000516.1 GCA_021107575.1 Desulfobacteraceae bacterium
TTTGTAATACTTTTCGATTCATAATTTTCGTCCGGCTCCTCGCGGAAATGGAATAGATATTCATCAGTTCCAAATTGCTGTTCAGATCTGAGCTCAATTGTCAGGGGGGATGGGGGCGAATCGACTTCCTGAAATTCCTGGTAGTCCACGCGGATTTCATTTGCCCCCATCTTCAAGCAGGCAAGATTCTTCATATCTTCAGGTAATTCAGACACCATTGAATGATCTGTTCCAAATAGTCTCTTTGACTCTGATTTTCCACCCTTTATTCCAATATCAATGCCATTAATCAACACGACCACGTTATATCCATAGGCCATGACCTCTATTGCCCCTGCTAAGTCTTTAGAGTTGTTATCTTGTTTATTTTCCATAATCAATTTTTCTCCTTTGCACTGGCCTTCTAAGAATTGGTGACATAATAAAATAAAAAGGTTCGTAATTTATATCAATAGAAGCAGCTCATCTAAGTCAGGCACCAAATTTTTAACATCATCTGTAAAATTTGCAATATCACCGCATAGATTTCCTGTGTCTTTTCCTCCACAGTGATAAACCGATCCAAAGAATATTTCACTTTCCCCATCTGAAAAAGAAATCCTTTCGATGGTGCCGCCGGAACAACCTTGGTCATCACCCAATGTGCAATTTCTAATTTTATTTTTTTCTAACGAATTTATAATGTCATCAAATTGCTTGTTTGTAATCTCATATTCCTTTTTTGCTAATATTTCTCCGTAACTATCCACAACGATTCTAACCTTATCAGTATTAACCGTTATAGTATAACTCCTATGATACTCCGGAGGAACTGAAGCATCTCCAAAATGATATGTGACTTGTTGAATTGTCGTGATAATCATATCCTTAATTTCTTAAAGTTGCCTTGATTCTGTTTGGGTTTTTAAAGTATGCAAAAACATCCATGATGGATTTGCATACTATATCTGCTGCTAATAACGCTTCAACACAAAGACCTTCATCTTGGACAAGAGCAATGCCAAGAACGGATTCTTTTAACATTAACCTGTCATTTTTCCCATTGCCAACACAGAGCGTTGTCTTTTTACCAAGAGTTAGAAGATAATCAAGTTTGCTTTTATCTTGTTTTTCTTCTGGAATTTTAACAACTTTACAATTAATATTTGCTAATTCTTTTTTAACAGACCCATAGGTGTCTGCTGTGATAACGTGAAAATTAATAATATCTGCGAGTTTATTAATTGTTTTATTTACCCTCTTTATCAAGTGTCCATCAATTGCAATTGTGCCGTTATAATCAAGCATCACATTTTTTATCTCTATTTTTTCACGCCCTGGTATTTTTAAAAGCACTGTCAATCCTTTTATTCCAATTTATGTTAGCTTTATAATGTTAAAGAGGTTTTCCTTTATGACTATGACTCAAAACGATAGGTCTTCCCTGCTTTGAGCACCTCAGTTTTGGCTTTCAGCTCATTTTTCATACGTTCAAGAGAAGGATCGCAACTATCATGGCCGGAAAGAAAAACTTTATCAGGGTTGAATTTGTTAAGTGCATTAATAGTATTATTAAGATCTTCATCAGTAATTTTTTGCCAAACCGGCTTGCCTGTGCCGATGAGGGTCTGTAATTGGATGCCGACACGATTCCCCCTGCCGCCTGTAACCGGGAAATGAAGCCCACCTCCTATAATATAAACAGGTTCTTTGGAAAGATGTTTAACCATCTCTACTATTAGTTCAATGGTAGGATGTCCACATCCGGTAAAGATAATTAAACCCTTGCCTTTAAGATTGGCAATAAGGGCTTGTTCTTCAGTCAAGCCCAAGAAAAACAGGCTTCTGGCAAGTGGACCTGTTGTAGCAATTCCACCTGTCAGTAGTTGAGGCTTGTCAATCAGTTCACATTTAAACCCCTTTGCTTCAGCTCTGTCAGGAAGAAAACAAGGTCGTCCTTCTGGTATTCCGAGTTCTTTGGGTAATGCCACAGATTTTGATCGCATTGCCTTTAACCCACCCATATGATCAGGATGAAGATGTGAAATAGTCAAAGAATCAATCTGATCCGGTTTTATATTCAGCTTAGTGGCATTATGTGCCAATGCGGGACGTTCAGGACCAAACCCAACATCAAAAAGCATTGAGCCCTGATCAGTTCGAAACAGGTAAGATACACCGGCATCTCCTACAAAGCCTTGTTCAGTTTTTTCTTCTACCAGGACAGTCAATTCTAAAAAATCGAGTTCCGGCAGATCAAGGGGTTTAGCTTGAGACATCCGGTTATTATTTAGTTCAATTGCTCTGGCGCGGTTTTTTTTGTATCGTTTGTTTTTTGTCATTAGTAAAGGGATAATAACAGGTGATGTTATTCCCAAAAATGGCCACCATAGGGGTGATATGCGAAATGTCATTTTTTGAACCTCCTTTTTTTGTCAATCATATGCTAAACGTATTTTTTCATCTGTTAAGACATGCTGAATACGGTTTTGCCATCTATCAGACTGCCATGTACCTAACTCCTGGTGAGTCAGGTAGTAGTTTTGCGGGATGGGGTGAGTACCAATAACCACATCTATCTCATATTTGGCAGGAATAAAGTCACAGAAAGCTTGCAGGCGATGACAGGGTGGGTAGCCAACCACAAGACCTGTAGCTAAATGGATAACATCTGTTCCATTTTTTTTCATTTCTCCAGGAGAGTATTCTACATTCCCTCCTGGGCAGCCTCCGCAGGTGGTGTAGCCCACTATTTCAATTTCTTCCTCTTTATACAAAGCAAAGGCCCCCTCCCGGTTCCGCATGGCTCGCAGGCATTTCCCGCCTGCACAGGTATGGTAACGGTCACAGATAATTATACTGATATTTTTCATTTTGTTTTATTCTCCTTCAAGTTAACTAATTATTAATTTTTTGCCACAATATTAGTATGAGCAAAACGCATAAATACTCTTTCAGGTTTTAATTCTTTTTATTTCGATAAAAAGAAAATAATATATAAAAGATTCCACCAAAGCTTAAAAGGGTATAAAAAGTTGCCCAGATCTCCGGACCAGGCTTAATACAGGAAAGTTGGGGATTTTGTGGATTATAAAAAATACGTATTTTATCATTTGGATTATATTTATTAATAATGGTTATTGCCCAGTCTTTACCAAAAGTAAAAATAGAAAAAGATATTTTATCCCCATTATATTTATTATTATTAACCCAATATTTATATTTAATTTCAGGCTTATGTAATGTTCTTCCTTCTACTTGTCTGCCTGCTAATGATTTTTCTAATACAATTCCCTCTGTACTTGGCCATGTAGTACTCATAATACCAAACCAAAAAGCTGCTATTGATACTTTAATAAACCAGGTAAATAGACATAATAATAATAGTTTAGGAACAATCGGTTTATTTTTTTTCTTCTTGTCTACATTTTCCATATTTGGATCCTTATTTTATACCTATAGAAGAATAAATAATCCCCGCCACAATTGATAAATGCCAAATATAAATAATACAATTGCTGAAAACCCAATCAGTATTTTACTCACCTTTGGTCCTAATTTTCGTGCAAATCCAAATAGAATAATAGTTCCTGCTAAAGTCAGCACTATGGTGAGATAAAAACCAATAAGCAGGGCAATTCCGTTGATCGGTGCAATTGCCCAACCTTCAAGGAAAACAGGACCCATAATTAAGCTCCATCCTAAATACGGAGCAGGGTTCAAAAGATTTACAAAAACCGCATTAAACAGGGTTTGCTGATTTGATTTGTCTGAGATGGCCTCGTTTGCATCAAATGCCTGCCATGATTTAAAAGCCCTGAATCCGAGATAAATAAGAAAAAAACCCCCGCCAATTCTTAAGATAACAATAAAATTATCCGGCATTGTACTGAGCAGGAATAAAACTAAAATAAGAATTGGAATATCACTGATAACCGGGGCAAATGCTGCTGGTAAAGTTGAACGCCATCCTTTTTTAAGTGTCTGGGAGATGATGTATGTCTGAAGTGGGCCAGGCTGAACTCCTGCTGCAAACGCAAATGTTATTCCAAAAATTAAATACCCCAACACCATACTATTATATCCTCCGGCTTTATTCAGTAGTGCTTTTGTTTATTCTTTGAGAACCATATCAATACACATTACAGCAGCAATAATGAGTTGCCGTGCCACATGGTCAGCAGGTATACTTTCAGATATCTGTAATACATAGTTGTCAGCACTGGTGAACAATTCTTTGCCAATACCTGCCCATTTTTTGCTGACATGTGCAAGTTCGGTTCCACCAGCTAAAAATTTGAAATCCCATCCTGTCCATTTCCCTTTGAGTTGGCACACCGGCTCTTCGTTGGCATCAAAAACTGTAAACGCGCCACCTATGGAAAAGAGTTTCTGCTTAAACATGCCAATGACTTGATCCTTTTCATCAAGAACTTCTACTTTTGACAGAACGATCGATATCCCCCTTTTTACACGAATAACCTGCTGCCCTTCAGGAGTTCTGATTTGTATGTCAAACGGGGTCATTCTCTTATAGCCTGTGAACCTTAGAAGTTTGGTGAAGATGCCCAGACGATCTTCCCGGCATTCCATGATAATTTCATTGGTTTCCGGATCATAAATATCATAGTTGTTGGCTGCTTTAAACATCCCAACGTGTTCTTTAACCAGATAAAGATTTTTACTTAATATGGTATTCATTTTTTTCTCCTTTTTTGTTTAGAGCCCCAATATAAATGATCGGTAAACGCCGACACCAACATAATTGCAATTATAAAATTATTCTATTATTGAATATTGCCTGCGAGCTTTCTTTTTTGATACACCATTAAAATGCCACCATTCAAAACTCAAGGGAATAAACCCGGCTTTTTTCATTACTTCTGCAAGTAGTTTTCTATTTTGTTTCTGTTTGTCACTTAGATTAAATATTTTTTTCTTTGCATAGTTCCAATAAATTAAAAGATCGCCTTTGTAAAAAGGAGAGAAGCCCATGTCAATCTCTTTTTCATTCATATCAATAATTGTAATATCTACAGCAATACCATAATTATGCATAGACCCTTTTTGGGGATTTGCTACAAATTTCTCAAATTTTGTTCCCTTCATTTTGTCATACATCAGCTGCGAGATGCTTCTTGGTCGGGCAGCATCCATTATCATCAACGAATATTCTGGGAATTTTGATTTAAGATGTTTTTGAGCTATTGATAATTTTATGGCAATTTTTTCCTGTAAATACGCTTTCTTTAAACCATTATAGTAATTCTCACGAAAATAATTATTTTTCGGATTAGAATTTACAAGCTTAACTTTTATTGATTTATCAATAGTGTGAACATCAATTAGTCCTGCCTGTATAAACTTTTCTTCAATTTTATTGGCAAAACAATTAGAGTTTGTTACAAACATCAAAGAGGCTGTAATAAATATGGAAAATATCTTCATTTGTTGTCTCGATTTCTATAGAATCTGTCAACACCAAACATCTATACTCTTTTCACTATATGCGATAAAGGATTAGGGACTCTCGATTGTGACCCTTTTAATTTGGCCGTTATTAATGCACTTATTGCTATCACAGGATTTATAGGAACAAGCTCTATCGGGTTAACCTTCATCAGATGAAACATTGCCTCCGCTGTTGAACAGAGATCATTGCACTCTCC
>JAIOSM010000522.1 GCA_021107575.1 Desulfobacteraceae bacterium
CGAAAGAGATTGTAACCCTTGATGCCAAACAGAACAGAATGTCATTAGTAGGCACCACTCATCTTATTCCTATTATGAATGCTCATGATTGTTTACCGGTAAATAATTTTCAATATGGATCACATGTTGAAGGCGACAATCTTGGAGAGCTGTATTTTGACAAAGCTTTTCATAAAGGCTTTGATGGTTGCTGGAAAGGATGTGCTGTAGCCTGTGCCCATGGCGTAAAAGATTTTGTCCCTGTTTCAGGACCATATAAAGGCAAAAAGGTATTTGTAGACGGACCTGAGTATGAAACAGCAGCAGGATGTGGTGCAAGCCTTGGAATTTTTGATCCTTCAACAGTTCTTGAAATTAATTTTTATTGTGATGCATATGGTATGGATACAATTTCTGTAGGAACCTCAACAGCTTTTGTTATGGAGTGTTTTGAAAGAGGGCTCATTAATACAGATAATACCAATGGGCTGGAGTTGTATTTTGGTAACAGGATTGCTGCTCTTGAACTTCTTCATCAGATAGCTGAAGGCAAAGGTTTTGGTGCAATAGTAGGTCAGGGTATTCGTAAAATGAAAGCAATCTTTGCAAAGGATTTTGGTTCTGATGCAAAGATGATGCAGGACATTGGAATGGAATCCAAAGGTCTTGAATTTTCTGAATACATTACAAAAGAATCTCTTGCACAACAGGGTGGATATGGGCTTGCTCTAAAAGGACCTCAGCATGATGAAGCCTGGCTGATTTTTCTTGATATGGTACATAATTTTATGCCGACCTTTGAAAATAAGGCGGAAGCACTTCACTGGTTCCCGATGTTCAGAACATGGTTTGGTCTTTGCGGTCTTTGTAAACTCCCTTGGAATGATATTGTCCCGGAAGATAATAAAGATCAAGCTGAACCTGCCAAAGTTGTAAAACATGTTGGTTGGTATGCTGAATTTTTCTCAGCAGTTACAGGGCGGAAAACTGATTCAGACGGTCTTATTGCCATGAGTGAAGTTGTTTATAATTTTCAGAGGCTTTTTAACCTTAAAATGGGTTATGGTACAAGAGAGCATGATACAGTCCCTTACCGTGCAATGGGTCCTGTTACTGTTGAAGAGTATGAATCCCGCCAGGAACGTTATGATACTGATCTGACAGAAAGATATAAAATTGATATTTCAAGCATGAATACTGAGCAGAAAGTTCAAACTCTTCGCGAAAATCGAGAGGCTCAGTATGTGAAACTTACTGATGCAGTATATTTACGCCGCGGCTGGACAGAAAACGGGATTCCAACTGTTGAAACTGTAAAACGTCTTGGCATTGATTTTCCTGAAATCATGGAACTTCTCAAGGCAAATGGCGTAAAGTAGAGATAATGGAATAGTGATAAATGTCAATGATAAAGATATGGACTGGTTTGAGAACATGACCATTTCATACCTGATTGAGAAAATAGAAAACACAGATCATTGTGCTGCTGTAAGGCTTAACAATCTTCTTGTCTCAAGTCCGAATTTTGATAAAACCATTATTCCTGATAATGCCAAGCTTTATCTTTTACCTCTTATTGCAGGTGGATAGATGAATAAAACCTTGATTTTCATATTTGTAATTTATAAGCTTATTTTTTAAAAAGGAATGATTTTATGTAAAATCAGAATCGCACCAAAATTGATAAAAGGAGGCGTCAATGTTTTTTCTTAAAAAATATATTTATAAAGTTTTGAACATTATCTTTTTATTTGTTTTTGCATTGCTCGTAACCGAATCAGCACTGGCAGGAGTTTACACTGTCGGTGCAAATGGTGATTATGCCACAATACAGTTGGCAATAGATGATGCTATAGATGCTGCTATAGCATCTCCCGGGTCTAACGAAGTCCGCGTCGAGGCGGGAACAACATATTATGAAAGTATATTGATTGAGAGTTTATCAGCAGATATTGGCACTTTAAACATTACCGGTGGATGGGATAGTGCGTTTTCAACCCGTGATCTTGATTATACACTTACAACAATCAGTGGCAGTGACTTTTATAGGGTATTTCATATTAAAGTTGAAATTGCCGGGTCTCTTAATTTAACCCTTGACGGATTTACTCTCCGGGATGGTAAACATTCTTCATATGGTTCCGGGATTATTATTGACGTTCAAGGCGCTACTCAAATTACAATTAATAATAACAGGATTTTAAGTAATGTAGTATTTGGTCCAAATTCAAGCCAGGGAGGAGGTATTTATGCGTATATAAATTCCTCGGGTGTTGCCGGCCTTGATATTACAAACAATTTAATTAAAGAGAACAGCATTACAAGCACCGGCAGTAACTGTGATGGGGCAGGGATATCGTTACAACTTCATGAAGGTGCAGTCTTTAACATCACAGGGAATGTAATTGAAGATAATACCTTAACCACCAATTCCTATGCTGAAGGAACAGGAATGCAAATTCACAAATCCGGATCAGGCACATGTGATATCAGCAACAATATTGTCAGGAATAACACAGCTTATGGAACAGGAGTTAGAAGCGGAATAGGAGGTCGCCTTTGCATTACTGATTCAAGTACCATAACTCTAGGTAGGAATCAGTGGTTAAATAATGTAAATTATGATAATGCTGGCAACGCTTGCGGTGACCTGTTTATAGATGCCCGTGATACCAGCACTGTAAATATCAAGGACTCGCTTATTGCCGGTGCAGTTAATCATGGGCTTGATTATGATGGCCAGACAAACTCTGTGATTAGTATGACTAATCTTACAATTACCGACAACAATGGTTTCGGCCTTACAGGCAGCAGCGCCGGTACTGTGAGCCTTTATAATACAATAATTTATGGTAACGGGGACAGTTATAGCATATCATTGCCCGGTGATACAGGTAATAATCTCATCGGCAGTGATCCAGGATTCGTTGACCAGGCAGGTCAAGACTACCGCCTGAGTCCGGGTTCCGCAGCTATAAATGCGGGGTACAATTCACCTACTGGAGGTCTTGGAGCTCTTGATCTTGACGGGAATATAAGAATTTCACAATCAACAGTCGATATAGGTGCCTATGAATTCATGCCGACTTGTAACCCGGGAGTTATGCTATTGCTGCTAAATTAGTATCACCAAGATTAGTATCACTAAAATTAGTATCCGGGGTCTAATAGTGACTGATGAATAATGTGCTTCTTGTTCAACCGCAAAAAGAACCATTCCCTATGGCCTTTGCAGCATTGCAGGTTCATTGGAAAGCCATGGCTACAATGTTGAAATATTTGACGGTCTTGCCACAAATAAAGCAAAAATGATGGAATGGCCAAAAGAGTTTGAATACCTTTTACCTCTTATTGCAGGTGGATAGATAAAGTAAATATGTATCAAATATAAACTGATAGTAATTAGTAGCTTAAAACAAGGCAATGTTTGAGATAATTGACATTGCCTTGTTTTGTTTTTTTCTCTTAACCCCCATATGGGCTTGTCTGTGCCAGGGTATGCTCTTCCATAGAGTTGTTAGATTCATCGGATTCTTCAAGTTTGTTGGTATAATCTACTTCAACTTTGGCTGTGATGTTGTAGTCAAACCATGGGCCCGTAGTTGAGCCGATATGGCACTGTGTGCCTGTCACTGTGCCATTGGGCTGGCACAGGTTGCAATTTGGATCAGCAATGTTCAAATTGGTGATACCATACTCCCCGCCATTTTTGATAAAACGAATCCCAATGAAGTTGCGATTCACTGAGCTGGGAATCGGTCCACCCAGGTTTTTTATTGTGTAAACCAGGCAATTATTACTATTGTTAGTAATGTTGACTACCGCCAGATCTGGCAGAGCAGGTTCAACCACCCTAAATTTAAGAGAACCTATGTTATTCCTTTCCTTGGATTCACTGACATCATTATTAACGTCTGCGATAAATTTGACCCAGTAGGTGCCGGGGCGCTCTATTTTTAAAAACCGCACGATAGCGCTGGATGAACCGCCTGGTATGTCCAGTTTGGGAAAAATCACAGGATAGGTTTCACCGCCGATTTTGATGCCGGCTTTTGATGCCGGCGCTGTTGCAATCCCTGCGTTAACGACAAAGGCGCTGAAGCGGATGGTGTCCAGAGTGGTGGGGTTTGCCGGCACGATCTTCATCATCTTGATGGTCAGGTCTGGCGGTCTTAAACTCAAAACAGGTTTATGGTCGGATTTTAAACGTGGAGTGGATTTAATGGCAGGGGGTTTTTTAACTTTGGCATCACCTGTGATTAATTTTTGGTCAGTTGATGCTGCTGTTGCTGTCGGGGTTTGTGATCCCGCAAAAGACTGGACACCGGAACCTATGGTCCAAAATAATACAGCCATCAAAATAAAAACAACTTTAATAAAATGTTTCATTGTTTCCTCCTTTGGTGGTATCTGAAAAGCTGATTATCATTACCACACGCGTTTGATAGTTATTACAAAGATTAAGTATTATCCCTTTATTAATATAAGTATCAAAATTGATGCATAAGGTTCATTTTATTTTAAACTGGTCCGTTAAGCAGCTTCTCACGCGTTCTTTACCAGGGTGATCACAACAATTTCAGATAAATGGCCAGACCTTAATGGCGGACCCCATGATCCTGTACCGGAACTGATATTAATATAAAAATCATATTACCTCTTATTGATGCTTTCTTGTAAAAATTAGATAATACATGATATGAAAACATTTATAAACAGGTTTATAGCTAACAAAGGTTTAATAGTAACTGATGAAGAATGTGCTTTTTGTTCAACCACCCATTGAAGATTTTTATCTGACAAAAAAAAGAACTCTTCCCTATGGTCTTTGCAGCATTGCAGGTTCATTGGAAAGCCATGGCTACAATGTTGAAATATTTGACGGTCTTGCCACGAATAAAGTAAAGATCATAGAATGGCCCCAAGAGTTTGAATACCTTCGTCCCTTTTATGGGAAGTCTGATATTTCTGCATTTTCTCTTTTCCATGACTATAAACATTTCGGGTTTAGTTTTGAGCATATTGGGAAAATAGCAAAAGATAAAAACCCATTTTTAATCGGTATTTCTTCTCTTTTTACAGCTTATTTTGATTCAGTTGTTAAAACAGCAAAAATTATCAAGAAATTTTTACCAGACTGCAAAATTGTTATTGGCGGTCATCATCCAACACAGCTTCCGGAAGCTGCCATGGAATGCCCTCAGATTGATTATGTCATTCGGGGTGAGGGTGAACTGAGTATGCCCTTGTTGGCAGATGCACTAAGAGACAATACCAGCCTTGATAAAGTACCAGGCATTGTATTTAGAAAAAACAGCAACTCATTGCATATAAATGACCCTGCATGGCTAAAAGACCTGACAGGTCTGCCTGTACCTGCTCTTAATCTTGTTAAACAAAAATTTTACCAAAGAAATGGTAAGGGTGCTGCCATTGTGGTTTCCAGTCGGGGATGTCCAATGAAATGCTCCTATTGTGCTGTCAGTGCATCATCTTCCTATGCCCCTTTTCGGCAGCGGGAAGTAGATGATGTTATCAGGGAGCTTGAATCCCAGGTAGAAACTTTTAATATAGGTTTTATTGATTTTGAGGATGAAAACCTCTGCCTTAAAAAATCATGGTTTTTGTCTCTTATGGAAAAAATTCAAACACATTTCCCTGATAGAAAATTTGAATTAAGAGCCATGAATGGTCTTTTCCCACCCTCCATTGATGAAGACATAGTTAAGGCAATGGAATCTGCCGGATTTAAAACCTTGAATCTTTCTCTTGGCTCTACATCAAAAGAACAACTTGAAAAATTTTGCAGAAAAGACGTCAGACATGCTTTTAAAGATGCTCTAAAGCTTGCAAAACAACATCATTTACAATCTGTTTCCTACATTATTGCCGCAGCTCCGGGTCAGGATCCAATGCAATCAGTGGATGATCTTTTATATCTGGCAGCAAAACCCACCCTTGCGGGCATGTCTATCTTTTATCCGGCTCCCGGCAGCATGGATTATAAAAATTGTCAGGACAAAAATTTACTCCCCCGGACTTTTTCATTAATGCGATCTACAGCTCTTCCCATTATAGATACTTGC
>JAIOSM010000412.1 GCA_021107575.1 Desulfobacteraceae bacterium
GCCGGTTATTGGTGATCAGGATGATGGAAGGTTCTTACCCTTTGGTGTCCACGATAATTCAGACCATCGATATTTATTATCCATCGGAGCTGTATTGTTTGGCCGTCCAGACTTCAAATCAGTTTCAGATGAATTCAGAAATGATGCCTTTTTTTATGCTGGTAGCAAAACTAAGCAAATTTATCAAGGGCTAATAAAAGAGAAGAGAGTTTACGAATCAAAAGCTTTTAAGGATGCTGGTTTTTTTATTATGAAAAATAATTTGGATTATATGTTCATCAATAATAGCGGAATACCCAAATACTTTGATTATCCAGAATCCAAAGCCTCACACACACATGCGGATATGCTTTCATTTGAATTGGCCGTAAACGGAGAAGATTTTATCGTTGATCCAGGCACTTATCAATATACCGGGTCAAGGGAATCGAGAAATTTATTTCGAAGCACAAAAATGCATAATACCGTTTCTATCGACAAGACAAATCAGCATAGACTATCTAATAAAAATATGTTTGCGTATGAAACAGTCGGTTTCCCAAATCACCATAAATGGGAGACAAATCCTGAATATGATCTTTATGAAGGGTCTCATACAGGTTATTTAAAACTGCCTGAGCCTGTAGAGCATTTTAGGAAATTTATTTTTCATAAACAGTTTTCTAAGTGGGAAATTGTTGATAAATTTGAAGGGAGTGGAATACATCACCTTGAGTGGAACTTACATTTTGATAGTGATGTTGATATCAGAATTGTAGATGGACAAAAAGTTATTGGTTTAAAAAACAATATATCAATCGAAATATTGTTTGGTTTTCCTGTTGAATTTGCCATGGCAGTCAATACCGGTTTTGTCTCAAAATCTTTTGGAAGCAAAATAGAGGCACAAGTTTTAACAATATCAGCAGATACAAAGATACCTTCAGATACTTTTCGAACGGAAATCGGGAGAAAATAATGGCAGAGAATAAATATTATTATTTATCAGATCCTTTGTATGAAACAGTAAAAGACTCCCAGGTAATAAATTGGATACAGCTATTAGAAGAAAAGAATAAAAGGATTGATCTTATCTTGGTTAGTCCTGTCAGGTATCTTGTACAAAATAGAAAATTGAGAAAAGAAAAAATAAAGGATAGTAAAAGAAAAATCAAAGGTAAATTGTTCGAAGTACCAATTTTCAAAGCGCAGGATAAAACTGGCGTATCTGAATTGATAAAGATCTTTTTCTTTGTGGTAATAATGTTACCATGTTATTTACAAGGAAAGAGAATCATTGTTCATACAAGAAATTACACGCATTTTGGATCTTTAAAAGTGTTGAAATATCTGTTCAAGATAAAAATACTTTTTGACTTGAGAGGAGCATCCGCTGAGGAATTTTTGTACGAGAAAGGTTATAATGATATTAATATCGTTCAATACGAAAATACAAAAAAAAGATATTTATCAATACTAAATAAACAGATAAGCATGGTGAAAATATCATCAAATATCTTCTGTGTTTCCAACAAACTAAAAGATTATATAAATATCAAGACAGATTGTAAATTTAATCAGAAATTAGTTGTTGTGCCTGGTGCCGCTGATAATGACACCTTTTTTTTTAATGCGCAACTGAGACAAAATATAAGAGAAAAAGAAAATATTAGAGAGAAATATGTTGTCTGTTATACGGGCAAATTGGATAGACCCTGGCATATGGGGGATTTCCTTTTCAACACTATATCGCAAATATTAGATAAATATAAAGATACTTTTTTTTTATGTATTACGCCAGATAAAGAAACAGCTGAAAAATATATTAATAGATATTCAATTAATGAAACAAGGATTTCCTGTAAATTCATTAAATATGACTTTATAAATAGTTACTTAAATGCCGCAGATTGTGGCCTTGTCATGAGAGAGGATGTTCCTACAAACAATGTGGCCTCGCCAACTAAAATCGCTGAGTATTTATTAACCGGTTTACCATTGTTGATGTCAGATAAGATAGGGGATTATTCTGATTATGTCAAAACACACTCACTAGGAAAAGTCATTGAAAATGATGTTATTGTTGCTGTTAATATGCTGGGAGTATTGAAAACTATGCAAATTGATAGAAAGCAAACTGCGCAGTTTTGCTCCAAGACCTATTCAAAACAAGTGAATATTCATAAAATGTTAGGTATTTATGACTCGATATAAAATTGTATTGATAGGTGACATTTCATTCAATGGGTTGATTAGTAAAACCCCGGACAAAAATAAAAAACGATTTGAACAGATCAGGCATATTTTAAAAAGTTGTTACACTATTGCCAATTTAGAAAGCCCTGTGAGGGGAGAATTTGAATATAATGAAGCAAAATTAAAAAATGGCGTAATTAACACCGCTGAGAAGGCAATTACCAAAGATTTATTAAAGGCCTTAAATATAAATGCTGTTACTCTTGCAAATAATCATATTTATGATCAAAAAGATAATGGCGTAAAAGAAACTATTGAAGTTATTAATTCCTTGGGAATTCTTTATACAGGAGCCTGCTCGCCGGGTGACAAATCTAACCCTGTAATATTTTCTAATAACAATAAGAAAATCGGAATCATTTCATTTGTTCATGAAGATACAAACCCAGGCGATATCAACAAGTCGATTATCAATGTATATGATAAAAAACAAATTTTAAAAAATATAAAAACAAACAAAGATTCGGTAGATTATTTGATTGTTTCTA
>JAIOSM010000236.1 GCA_021107575.1 Desulfobacteraceae bacterium
AAGTAAGAGAGATAATAAGTACGCAGACTGGTTATACAACAGATATGCTTGAAGATGATCTGGACCTTGAGGCGGATTTGGGTATAGACACAGTAAAACAGGTTGAAATTTTTGGTGCTCTTGCATCAAAATTTAGTTTTGCTGTACCTGATGACTTAAGACTCAGAGATTTGAATACAATAGCAAGACTCAGTGAATATATTATTAAGATCAGTTCAAATGCGAGCGGCGCGAAAGTCGAGGAGACGTCTTCTGCTATACCTGGAATAAAAAAGACCGATACAAAAAAGGATGTAAAAGCAGGCGGCGAATTTCCTGATCCATCATCTCCCATTAAAAGGCTGATTGTTCGAGCTGAACAAACTGAGGCTCTTAAACTTGGCAAAAGAAATTTAAAAGGCAAGGAAATTATTGTATCTCTTGATAACCATGGTTTTGCTGAAAAAGTAATAAAAAAAATCAAAGAGAAAAAAGGCAAAGTAATAACTATTGGTGCAAAAAATGCTGATTTTAAATTTGATCTTACTGATGTAAAAGCATGCGAAAAACGAATTGAAGAGTTTAAAGAAAAACATCCTGATATTGATGGTTTTATTCATCTTGCGCCTCTGGATTATTATTTTTCCAGAACAGTACCAGATGAGATGGAATCAGATAAAGAGATTAATACAACAATTAAATCTTTCTTTGTCATGATTAAAAGCTTGTTTGGAAAACTTGATAAAAAAGATAGTATAATTGGAGCAATTACATTTGATTCTGTGGTTTTACCTTATTTGCCAGCCCTGAATGGGGCCCCAAATGGTTGTGGTGATATCCATCCCGCATTTGGAGGACTTGCAGGCCTTTTAAAAACTGTGAATAAGGAAATGGCAGATACAATGGTAAAAGTTGTTGATTTTTCTTATAAACAGCCCAAAAAGAGTATCAATAAAATCTCTGAGGTTTTTATTGATGAGCTTCTTTCTGATGATACAAGATGCGAGATAGGCTATAAGAATAAAAAACGCTATTGCCTCAGTATGAAACCAAGCCTGGCAGATAAAACTCAGAACATAGTAGAAAAAAATGACACCATGCTTGTAACAGGCGGTGCAGGTGGCATTACCTACGAAATTATTAAACAAGTTGTTGAAAAATATAAAACCAATCTGATCATCCTTGATATTAACGATATTTATAGTACTGATGCAAAATACCTTGATGAAAAGACCAGTCAGCCAGAGCTTATGGAAATGCTTAAAACTGACATGAAGGGTGCAAAACCTCTTGAAATCAAAAAGGCTCTGGATCAACTCTTAAGGGTAAGGCAATCTGTAGAAAACATTGAACATCTTAAGTCTTTAGGCGTCACTGTAGATTATAATTGTGTTGATGTGACAGATTATAAAGCAGTGAAAAACGCCGTTGATAAGTATGATAAAATTGACGGTATTTTCCATGCAGCAGGAATGGAAATGAGTCAGTTCATACCTAAAAAAGAATTATGGTCTTTTGAGCTGGTTGTTGATGTCAAGGTAAAGGGAATGCGAAATCTTTTAAAGGCAACAGAAGAAAGAAATTATAAATATTTCTTTACATTTTCATCTGTTACAGCAAGATTTGGAAATGAAGGGCAGATTGATTATACTTCAGCCAATGATTTGATTGGTAAAACTCTGTTCAGGCAGAAACAACTTTCTCCTGAAAAGACTTATAAAGTTTACGCATGGACTGCCTGGAGCGGTGTTGGCATGGCAACAAATCCAACAGTTAAAAAAGTACTTGAAGAAAGAGGTATAAAGTTTCTCCCCATGGAACAAGGCGTAAAATTCTTTATGGCTGATCTGCTTGATAAAAAAGAGGCTGAGATGGTTTTTTCAGGTCTTGATTATTCATTTGATATAGACGGTCTTCTTGGTGATCCCAATGACGATCCGATTGTTGATCCGATTGTTGATTTGGCCGATGTCAAATTTCCATTTCTTGATGATATTGTAGAGCAGACTGAAAAAGGCATAACATACTCCAGAGTTCTTGATCTTGACAGGGATGTTTTTCTTCATGATCACACAATGGATGATGTTCCACTTTTTCTCGGCTCCACAGGAATAGAAACCATGGCCCAGGGAGCAAAGTCAATATCCGGAAATGATGGTTATTTTGTAGAGCTGACAGATTTTTCAATTCCCTATGGGATCAAGCTTCTTAAAGGCAGACCAAAAGAACTTCTTATTACCAGTAATCAGGAGGCAGATGATATTTACACCTGCAACATATCATCGCAGTTTAAAAATCCTAAAGGAATAGTAATGGGAGATCCAATCCTCCATTATCAGGGCAAATACAGATTTGCTGATAAGCCACTTAAAGCAAAAAAAATCAAAATCCCTGAATTTACTCCTGTAAAATATGACGGTGAAGTTGAGACTCTTGTTTATAATCCTAAACGGCTTTTTATGTTTGATCTTTTTAGAACTATTACTGAGATTAACTCCTTTGATGGTGAAAAACTGATTACAACTATTAAGGATACAAGCAAAAAAGATTTCTTCAAAGGCTCAAAAAACCCTAATTTTGTGGCTGCTCCGGTATTTGTTGATGCAATGTTCCAAACCGGTGGCCTTTTGGAATTTTTTACAACAAACATGACAGTTCTTCCCTACAGGATTGAATCCTTAAAATTTTACAAGGATGTTCTGAAAAATAAAGAGTATTATTGTATTACTGAAAAAATCAACTCAGGAGAAGAAACAAACACATACAACTTAAAACTTGTTGGTAAAAAAGGTAACCTTTATATTGAAGTCTCAAGTTTTGAAATGATTAAAATAAATCAATTGGCAAAAGAGGACCGAATTTTAGAGCTGATAGAATACTAAAACTTAGTTTTACAGGGATTCAAGAAGACTTATAAATCCTTTTGAATCCCTGCCCACCCTTACCTTTACTAACCCATAACCCAATATTTTCCATAATATCAAATTTACCCTTTTCTACTAAAAATCAGCCAGCATTTTCTTTTACAATATTATTAAATTTTTTGTCACATTTTTCCCAAATCCACCGCCTAATTTTTTTTCACTGCTCTATGCCAAAATTATGAAATTTTTTTTAAGGCTGAGAGTAGGTTCTGATGAAATTCTGCTTGTTTGAACCAAAAAATTGAGAATAAGTCATTTTATGAGTCCAAATCTCCTTTTTTTGGATGTAGCTATCCTGTTGGATGTGATATCGATAGAAATTTTTCATATGTTTTTTATTCATAAATTTATCCGGGAGCCCTTGCATTCTGTAACAGTGCAATCTTTCTTCGTGCTTTAACAAGTATACTATATGAAGGATGGCCTTTTGCCCAGACAGAACTTGAAGAATTCAGAATAAGTTTTGGAAGACCTGCCCAGCAAACACTGTTTTATCATTGGGCACGTCTTATAGAACTTGTTTATGCCTGTGAAAAAACTTTGGAACTTCTTAACAACAGTGCTATAATAGATAAAAAGACAAGGTGCGATGTGACCCCAAAGGCAGGCAGAGGTGTGGGTCACGTTGAAGCACCCAGAGGTACATTGATTCATGACTATACAACCGATGAAAACGGATGTATTAAATCAGCCAACATGATTGTTGGTACAACCCATAATCTTGCACCCATCAGCATGAGCGTTGAACAGTCAGCAAGAATGCTTATTAAAGACGGTAATGTTGATGAGACAATTTTAAACAAGATTAAAATGTCTGTACGTGCTTATGATCCCTGAGTCAGCTGCGCAACCCACCGCCTGGATGGCGGTCCTGTAGTGGCACTCAATGTTATAGACTCGCAGGGAAAGACTCTTTTTTCTAATACAACCAAAGGGGGTAATCCTATGAAAACCTTTTTTAACCTTATTCAGGAAGTACAGAAACAAGGCAAATGCCATCATTGCGGTGGCTGTGTCTCCTTTTGTTCTGCCATAAATTATGGTGCACTCAAATTTGATGATACAGGAAGACCTTGCTACAGCGATATTGAAAAATGTGTTGAGTGTGGACTTTGTTATATGATCTGCCCTGAAATTTCTGAACTTGATAAAGAAATTAAAAAAATAGCAAAGTGGAGTGCTCCTGCCGGAAGGATTATCGGTACCTCTGTTGCCTGTGCAAAAAAATCCATAGTAAGAAAGAGAGGGACTGATGGTGGAGTTGTAACTGCTATTTTGCTCCATCTCTTTAAAACAGGAAGAATAAACGGGGCAATTGTATCAAAAAACAGCAAAAAAGGAAGCATTCCCTGGCTTGCAACTTCAAAGGAAGAAATCCTTGATTCAGCAGGTACTCATTCTGATACCTCCCATGGCATGGCAAATTTTGCAGATGAATACTCAACTTTTTCTCCTTCTATCGAAGCATTAAAAGAGATGAGAAAAGAGGGAATTAAGAAAATTGCTTTTGTTGGTACTCCATGTCAGATAAATACTATTAGAAAAATGGAAGCTATAGGTATAGTCCCTACAGATTCCATTGAATTCTGCTTTGGTCTTTTCTGTGCTGGCAATTTTATTTTTCATGCTAAGGAATTTCATCAGATTGAAGATAAGCATGGTTTTAAATATAAAGATATTGAAAGTATAAATATTAAAAATAATTTTATTATAAACCTTGAATCTGGTGAGCAGAAAATAATACCTATTAAGGAATTAGATGTTGTAAAACGGACAGCATGTAATCTTTGCAAGGATTTTTCAGCAGAGTATGCTGATATTTCTTTTGGAGGAATTGGGGCAGATAAGGGCTTTACAAGCATTATTACCAGAACCCCCCTTGGCAGAGCAGTTTTAGCTGAGGCTTTTGAAAAAGTACTGGTAAGTTACAAATATGAGGATAATCCAAAGTATGCAACCAATGCTGAAGATGCAATCTTAAAAGCATCAAGAAAGAAAAAAGACAAAGCCAGAATCAATCTTAAAAAGATTGAAGAGAAAGGGGTCTCAGTAATAGGATAGTTTTCCATAAAAGCGGTTTTTCAGAGATGACAAACCGCCTTGTTTATTATGAGTTCAAAGGATATTTTAAATAATTAAATTTTGATATCACCTGAATAGAGCGTTACGCCCCGGGGTACCTTATCAAGAGTGTAACCAACAGGCTTCGTAAACATTGGGTCATTGTAGAGCTGTCTTAAATAAGCATCCCTGTATTTTGGATGGGAAACAGATGCAATGGCAAGCGCTTTTAGACCGGAAGTCAATTCTCTTAGATCAGCAATCCCATATTCTGTTACAAGAACCACACTGTCAAATGAAGATGCTGTCAGGGCAAGCCCTTGGGGATGCGCCGGCGTTATCTTTGATTCCCCTTTTTTTATTACGCTTTTCATTGCAATTATTGGAGTTCCATGGGATTTGTCTTTTAATGCCCTGATAAAATCAGGTTGCCCTCCTACCCCACTATAATAACGTTTTGAATCTACAAAATCAGCCCAGACATTCCCAAAAAGATCTATTCCCATTGCAGTGTTTACGGAAATAAATGGTGAATTGCCCTGAATTGTATGTGCTGAATTTGTATATGATATTGGTCTCATCTGAACACCTGTTCTCATATGAACGTAATCATATAATTCCTGGGACCCCATTATCAGGGATGTAGTACTGTATCCGTGGTTGATCTTCTTTTCTCTGTTCGTTACTATTCCCATTTTTTGCAGCTGCATTAAACCATCACCATAAAGTTCAGTCTGAATACCAAGATTTTTATAGTCAGATTTTTTTAAGGTGCCTATCACAGCATCCGGAATTTTGCCGATTCCTACCTGAATAGTTGCCCCGTCCTCAATAAAATATTGGGTGATAAGCTCTCCTATTCGAAACTCTTCAGGTGCAAGATTATCAAAATCTGGTGCTTCCATTGTATAAACGCCCTGAATATCATCTTTAATAAGATAATCAATTGAGCTTGCATCAACCACACTCTGTCCTTGAGTAAAAGGCATTGTTTCATCAAGTTCTGCAATTACTATCTGGGCATGGTCAATTGCAGTATGAATAGCTTCTACAGATAATCCCAGGCTGTATTCGCCAGTATATTTATTCTGGCTGACTTTTATGATGGCAACATCAGGTTGATAGTATTTGCCTTTCCCAACCAGGCTGTCAATATGGGCCAAAGAGCATGGAAGATAATAAGCTCTGCCTTCATTTGCAGCTTTTCTGACATCTCCGGCAGAAAAAATCGAATATGCTTTAATTTTATCCTGAAATCCTTCTGCAACATAAGGGACATTGCCTTGTAAAAGCAAATGAATCATTTTAATAAAGGGGAGTTCCATACTGCCATTTTTAATTGATTCTGTAAAAGCCTCAATGGAAGCAGTCGGAGCTGCAGCATTGGAACTGATATAGCAGTTGATATATTCATGGTTTTTGAATTTATCATAGATCACCTGGGCGATCTGATTGAGTTTTATATTTTTTGGTCTTTTGTTCACAATTGTATTCCTTTTTTTCAGGTGGTTATGATGGGAAATTTGATGGTAAACAAGGCGCCGCCTTTTTGAGTCGAGGTTACACTTATTGTGCCGTTATAATCCTGAATGATACCATAGCTTATGGATAAACCGAGACCAGTGCCTTTGCCGACATCCTTGGTGGTGAAAAACGGTTCGAAAATTTTGTTGGCGATTTCATCCGGAATACCGTCACCAGTATCCTCGATTTTAATAATAACTGAAGTGTCAGAGGTTTTTGTTGTCAGATAAATTTGTTTGGTTTCTTTTGTTATATTCTGGCTGTTTCCGGCACTCTCTTCAATGGCATCCCTGGCATTGATCAAAAGGTTGATAAATACCTGCTCCAGGCGATTTTCATCTGCCAGTATCACGGGAAGGTCTTCCTGAAGATTCTGGATCACTTCAATCTGACGAAGTTTCAGCTGCTCACGGAAAATATCAAAGGCTTTTGTCAATGCCTGATTGACCTGTGCTTTCTCTTTGGTTACATCAGATTTGCGACCGAATTCTCTCATGTGATTGATAATTTTAGATGCTCTGTCAACTTGTCCGTCGATTTCTTCTGTTAAGGTAGTCATGATATCTTTTGGGATGATTTCATTGAGTTTTACTTTTTTGGTGATAAAATTGCTGGCACTTTTAATGACAGAAAGTGGCTGGTTCAGTTCATGGTCGATTCCAGTAGACATTTCGCCAAGGGTCGCCATTTTGCTTGCCTGAATAAGCTGTTGTTCCGCTATTAGGCGTTCTGTGACATCTGTAGTATTGACCAAAAGAACCTTGTGCTCAGGATATTCTGAAGGAGAAACATGGATATTTGTAAAAATAATCTTGCCATTTTTCCCGATCTGGCGAACCTTACTGATAGATTCAACTCTTTTAATCTTTTCAATAATAGAAGTTTGAATTTCAGGGTCAAAAAAATCTTCAAAAGGTCGGTTTAAGGTCTCCTGCTTGGTGAAACCATATACTGAGCTGACACTTGCATTACAGTCAATAATTTTTAAGTTTCCTTCTTCCAGTACAAACAATGGGTTTGGAATATTATCAAATATAGCTCTGTACTTTTCTTCTGATTTGCTGACTTCTTTTTCCAGCAGACGTATCTGGGTGATATCAATAGATATTTCCATGACTGCAGTGACTTTGCCTTGCAGGTTGGTAATGGGAGCGGTTCGGAGGGTCCAGTAAGTGGGATTTCCGTTTTTTGAAATTCCTTTTTGCTCACTGTTGTGAGGTCTGCCGTCCCTGAAAGTTGCTGCAACAGGGCATTGTTCGCATGGCTCAGGCTGATTTTTATATGCCTCAAAACAAAGCGCTCCCTCTTCAGGGTGGAACCTGTCCTGAAATTCACGATTATATTTCAGTAGTTGAAAATTTCTATTTTGAACAGTGATAAGGCATGGTACTGCCTCAAAAAGATTCTGATATTCTTTTCTCTGCTCGTTTAGTACATTTTGTTTAATTTTAATCTGTTCTGCCATCTGGTTTATGGCCTTGGCAAGTTGTTTGATTTCTCCGTCCTGAATAATATCTATCCTGCCATAGGAACCTTGACTGATCTGTTGGGTTCCACGGATCAGTTTTTTAATGGGCTGATTCACAAATCGCAGCACAAAGATACCAATGATAGAAGAACAGATAAAAACTATACAAAAGGCGAAAAAAAGTAACCCTCTTTTATAAAAAGCTATTTTATTATCAGTTTGCTCAAGGGAAATAACAACATCCAGAGCGCCCAGAACTATTTTATCCTTGGGGTGAAAATGGCAGGACTCCGAGCATCCCGGTTCATTAAAAATGGGACTGATGATGCCCATGAGCCGATATCCCTTGGGAGACAGAATTATTCGTTTTCTCTCATTGAGCTCCAGGTGTTCCGAAGGAGGCTCTGTCCTATGGCAGACATCACAGGCTTCAGCCTTAATATTGGTGACACTTCCCACTTCTTTATTGATATTTGAGAAATGGATCTCACCGGCTTTGTTGAAAATACGAAGATGTTCAATCCCTGGTTGTTTAGCAATATTCTGGATAATATGAGTGATATCATCTCTTGCGTTCAGCATCATGGCATAATGGGCGCCAAGCAAAATTGTATTGCTAAGCCGGTCTGCCTCAGCTGTTATTCCGTCCATGGCTTTGTTTTCTTCATATTTAATAATAAAAAATGCCCACAATAAAATCGTGATCAAAAGGGTAAGACCAACTGTAAATATCAGTTTATAGGCAAGGCTTTTCTTCAGTATTCTAAGCTGTTTTATCACACTAACTGCTCCTGGTCATATCTATTAATCGGGTCTATTCCTTAGCCAATGTATTAAACTCAAGGATAAATTGGGTGCCTTTCCCCGGGGCACTCTCCACCAGAACAACTCCATTGTGATGTTCCATGATACCGTACACTGTTGACAGACCAAGTCCTACACCATATCCTTCGTCTTTGGTGGTAAAAAATGGTTCAAAAACATGGGGAAGGTCTTTTGGTTCAATACCAGTACCAGTGTCTTTAACATGGATTGTAACTTTTGGTGCTTCTGAGTCATATTGTGCCAGGAGATCTATGGTCCCTCCATCTGGCATGGCATCAATTGCATTAAATATCAGATTGATTACACATTGCTGGATTTGATTGGTATCCACCATAATAAAAGGAATATCCGAATCCACATTGATGGAAAGTGTAATATTCTGTAACTCAAGTTTATGTTGACATATAAGTTGGCAACGGTGGATCAATTCTTTGACATCAACAGGTTCAAATGATAAGGAAGATTTCCTTGAAAAAGATAATAGGTTTGAGACAATCTGGGAGCATCTGGCGATTTCCTGGGTTGCAATGTCTAAATATTTTGAGAACTTTTCAGTTTTCTCAGCAGTTAAACCTTTTTTTATAATTTTGGTCATTAAACGAAGATAATTTAAAACGCCTGCTAATGGATTATTAATTTCATGTACCACGCTGGCAGCAAGTTTTCCAAGGGACATCATTTTATCCTGATGTAATATACGTCCCTGATCAGCCATTTTTCTCTCAAGTCTTCGAAGTTCCCTTAAATCCCTGACACAGATCAATACTCCGTTTTTACTGCCTTCATCAAACAGAACACTTGCAGATATCCGTACCGGTATTTTTAAGGATTCATGATCCAAAAGCACAGATTCCATAAGGTCTATTGTATGAATTTCTCCATGTTGTTCAGTTGAAAGGGCTTCTTTTATCCGCTTTTCTTCTCCATTTGCAAGCAGATCTTTTAAATATTTTTCTCCTACCACTTCACTCTGTGTATACCCAAGCATTTTTATCATGCTGTTATTAAAAATCTTAATTTTTTCATCATATCCGCAACCAATGATTCCGTTAATGGAGCTTTCAATAATCTGTTTTTGGAATGAATAGTTATTTAAAAGCTCTTTTGTGGCTTGGGACCACCCGGTTTCAAGAAGTGATGTATATTCCTTGAGCTGTTTCTTTGAAAGATAGCGTTCTTTTGCCCGGTCAAGAGCCAGGCTAAGAGCATCATCATTAATGGGCTTGGTAATAAAATCCGACGCGTCAAGCTGCATGGCTCGTATGGTAATTTCAATATCTCCAAAAGCCGTCATAACAATTACTTCAATATCCGGGAGCTCTTTTTTAAGAATTTCAAGAACCTGCAGACCATCCATTCCCGGCATTTTGATGTCTGTAATCACTATCTGGGGCAGGGATTCCTTACACAGCTCCACACCTGCCTTCCCATTCTCTGCAGTCAATACCGAATATCCAGAGTCCATCAAGGCAATGGACATGACTTTGCGGATACCTTCTTCATCGTCAATTAAAACGATTTCCCAATTTATATCCTGATTCACATTCTGAGGCACAATATCCCTCCACTAAATACCGCAACTAGGCATGAAATCTCTATTAATACTGAGAATGGGACATCTGGATCCACTGGCCACTTTTATTACATTGGATCCGAGAACAGCTTTTTCAGGGTCTTCACCCTTGGAGTGATGAGCCATAATAATCAAATCAGCATGTTTCCAT
>JAIOSM010000449.1 GCA_021107575.1 Desulfobacteraceae bacterium
TGTAAAAAAGGATATTTACTCCCATGGTCTGGGCCGCAATGTCAGCATCTCTTATGGCAACAAAAGCACGTCCCACCCGTGTTTTGAGGATATTGCGCATAAAGAATAATAAAATAATCGTGAGGGTGATCAAAACAAAATAAAATTCTACATCTGTATCAATGACCCAGGAACCAATAGTCATGTCTGGTGTGTGAAGGCCATCCCTTCCGCCAAAAAGCTCAATTCGACCTATAATCTGAGTAATGGTTAAACCAAACCCTAATGTTGCAATGGCAAGATAGGGACCTTCAAGGCGCAAGGCTGGAAGACCCAGTAAAAAGCCAAAACCGGCAGCAATAAGTCCTGAACAAGGCAGGGCAAGAAGAAAAGGAAAACCTGCCTTTGCCATCAGAGTAACAGTGCCATAAGCACCAATGGCGAAAAAGCCGGCATGACCGAGAGAAATCTGTCCTGTATATCCGACCAGAAGATTTAAACCTGTTACAACAATAATATTGATGGCAATATAATTGGCTACATAAACATAATAATTATTCACAAAAAATGGTAATAGATAGAGAAATCCAATAAGAATAACAAACCAGAAGATAACAACTTTTGAGCTGAACAGTTGAACATCCTCATAATAATTTTTTTTCATATCCATGTGGAATAATCCTTTATGTCCAATGGTCTAAGCGAGATACATACTACCGTATTTTTAAAGCTTGTCTCATTTTATTTTTAAAGCTTGTTAGTTGTCAAGTAAAAAAAAGAATAATAAGCGGAATAGTTTTTATGGACATTTTGTTCCTTTTAAAATTCTTAACTTGTGCGTAAATTTATCCTGCTCACATTTTTAGTACAAAGCTGTGAAAAGGTTCAATGGGGGAGAACCCTTATTAAGGAAGGGGAGACCCCTTATCCTTGGATTTGTGCCTATCAGATTATTCCTCCCACAGAGCAGGATCAACAACACCAATTTTGATAGCATATTTGAGTAATTCAAGCTGACCGTGGACACCCAGCTTGTTCATCACATTTGATCTGTGTTTTTCAATGGTTTTAGGACTGACAAAAAGAAAGCCCGCGATTTCCTTGGTTGATTTCCCCTCAACCACAAGTCTGAAAACCTGTTGTTCTCTTTCTGAAAGCAGGTCATACCCTCTGATTGCAGGCTCTTTTTTTTTATTGTTCAGGTAACTGTCAATGACATCGGCCTTGATTTTAGAACTTAAAAAGTACTCTCCCTTATGGACTGAGCGTATGGCACCAAGAATATCAGAACTGGGTGATGCTTTAAGAATATACCCGAGAGCCCCTGAGTTTAACGCCTGGTGCACATAACTCTCTTTGGCATGCATTGAAAGGATAACAATACCTGCCCGGGGCACAGCCTCCTTTAGCATTCCGATAACTTCAAGGCCACTTAGGTTAGGCATGGCAATATCAAGAAGCACAATATCCGGTGTCAGCTGTCTTGCTTTCTTGAGAGCATCAACTCCGTCTTTGGCCTCGCCTGCTACTTCCATGTCCGGTTGATTATTGATGATCTGACAAATACCTTTTCGGACAATACTGTGATCATCAGCGATGAGGATTTGTATTTTTTTCATATTTATTATCCTTTAGCACGGGCAATTCAACTCTGATAGTAGTCCCTTTGCTTTTTGTTGATTTAAGTTCAAATTTGCCATTCAGAGAATCTGTTCTTTCTTTCATACTTAAAAGCCCTATCCCCATGGCATCATCTTTGGGAAAACCATTCTCCGCTATCTTAAAGCCCTTGCCGTTATCCATGCAGGAAAAAAATATTTTTGGATGGCTGCAGGTGAGTTTTATATCAATCTGATCTGCTTTTGAATGTTTTAAAACATTGTTTACAGATTCCTGAAAAATTCTATACAAAACAATTTCAATGTTTGAGGCAAGCCTCCTTTTAAAGCCCATTGCCTGAAAAGTCATTTTGATTTCCGGTATATTTTTTTTGAAATCCTTGACATACCATTCCAGGGTCGGCACAAGGCCCAGGTGATCTAAGAGGTCCGGGCGCAGTTTGCTGGTAAATGTTCTTATGTTTTCAGCAAGGTCTGATATTTTTGCAATCACCCGATTGCAAATCCTCATCTCTTCTTTAGTCTCATCGTTAATTTTTTGTTGCAGTTTTTCCATATCAAATTGAAGAGAAGTTAATGCTTGCCCAAACTCATCATGCAGGTCAGCAGCAAGAGATTTTTTTTCTTCTTCAATTACATTTATTAACTTTCTGGACAAATCTCTTATCTGCGCTTCTGCCTGCTTTATTTTTGTAATGTTAATAAAATTACCAACAACTGCAGGCTGCCCCATGTATGTTGCATGGGAAGCCCGCATATCAATCCAGAGTGTTGATCCGTCCTTTTTAATAATTCTGAAAGGGTAGTGACGTGGATAAATTTCAGCTTTTTCTCTTGCAAGGCCTCGCTTCCTAACCCTTTCCTGATCATCAGGGTGGATAAATTCCCAGAAAGGCTTTCCGAGAATATGATCGTCATTTTCATAGCCCAGCATTTTTATAAGACGTGAATTAACATATGAAAATTTTCCACCCTCCTGAAACATGTAAATACCTGCAAGAGAATTTTCAAGAACAGTACGGTACTTTTCTTCAGACTTTAAATGTTTTTTTTCATTTATTTTAAGCTCGGTAATATCAATAATAAAGCCCTCATAACCAGAAAGCTTTCCTGTGAGGCTGTCACGTATTGCAGCCGTCATTTTCACATCAATAATATTTTGATTCTTATGATATAAACGAGTTTCAAATTCACTGATAAAACCATTTTGATTTAAAATAGCAATATATTGCTTCCAATCTTCCTGATTAACAAAAAAGGTTGCAATGGATTTGCCACTTAGAAGGTTTGATGAACCATATCCAAACAGATTAACACATGCCTGGTTTATATTTAATATCGCACCGTTTTTGTCTGTTATATAAATACTTACAGGTGATTTTTCAAATAAATGCCGATATTTCTCTTCGGATTTTTGTATTTTCAGACATTGCTGTTGACTTTTTTTAAGCTCTGCACTTAATTTTTTATATTGATTATCCATAAGTCAATTATGCATTGGTTTTTAATTTTTCTTTTTAGTCTAAATATGAAATCAAGGTTTCAAGATAGCGCGATTTCACCTGTTTACTGGCCATAACTTGTTTTACAAGAGGCAGCTTCAGAATCACTCCCAAAACTGCGGCAAGCGCCCTATGGCTGAATAATACTCTATTATCAAAAATTAAGTGCTGTAGTTTTCCTCTTTCAATGGCCATAACTACTGCTCTGTGCGTACCATTCAATGGAGTGATGACCCTTTGGGGCAGGTGTTCAAGTTCAAGGCTGTCTTCGGTGCATACCCTGACACACAGGCCGCATCCAAGACATATATCTTGATTAAGACGGGCTTTTTTCTTTTTTGGCTTATCAGGATCATTTGCCGATACCAGGGTCATGGCTTCCACTGGGCAAACAGATACACATTTGCCGCACCCTGTGCAGGAATCAATATTAATTTTTGGAATGAAATTTGAAGTGTGAATCGGGTTGAATATAGCGAATTTGCGAGCAGCAATCATTGCTTCACAGCAGCATCCGCAGCAGTTACAGATGAAATTAACCTGCTCTCTGACATTTTCGCCGAACTGGACCAGATTGGATTCATATGCCTGTGTAAGAAGATCCAGACCTTCTGTAACATCAACTGAGCGGGCATGACCGTATTTGATCAGAGATCTGGCAGATGTGTTAAATGTCATGCAAATATCCATGGGACTGTCGCAGGCTTTGCCCATATGATACATTTTATGGCGGCAGTAACAGGTGCTTATACCCATGTGAGACGCTGTGCTGATCACCTGTGATGCCCGTTCGAAATCCAGAACATGGATTGCATTGTCATTGGACAGGACAGGTTCATGGACAAATACACGACCAAGCGGTGTCTCGCCGGGAGTGAACAGATCTTTTATAAAATCCTCTTCTACATTGAGATACTGATAAAATAGTTCACTTAGCACTTTTTGATCAATATCCTGTCGCACGCGCATTAATGAGAATTCAAAAAAACCGGCCATGGGCGGTGGAAGGACATATAGGGTTTTACCTTTCTGATCTATGTCCACAAGTATGGCCCGGGCTGCAAGTTCATCCAGGATATTTTGAGCTTTGGGCAAGCTCATTTTCCAGATTTTAGCAGCTTTACTACAGGCAAAAGGCTTGATTGGAAGCAGGGAAACCAGATGAGCTTCTTTTTCTGAAAACAGCATGGTCAGAATTTTATCAAGCAGCCTGGAAGGAGGTGCACCTTGCGGAAATCGGTTTAATCGGTCTACCAGTTTATTGTAGCTTGATTTGTTGGTGTGATGTGACATATTATATCTCCACTTTATAAAAAAATATGGGTACAACGTTTAGTTATTCATATCTGCTTTTAGGCTGATAATCAACTCAACTTCAAAATTCCCTTTGCTTTACAATCTCAACAGTTACTGATAGAGAAGATATTATAATTTTAAAAAATAGAATAAATAATGAAAATACTTCTGACAAACGATGATGGTTATAATGCCCCGGGAATTTTGGCATTATATGAAACGCTTAGTTCCCGGCACCAAGTTATGCTGATTGCACCAGATCGAGAGAAAAGTGCTATAAGCCATGGCATTACACTAAATGAACCCATGAGAATTGATAAAGTAACTTTAAATAATAGTGGCAAAGGGTATTCAATTACAGGGACTCCAGCAGATTGTGTTAAACTTGGATTGTTCAAATTTTACACATCTCCACCAGACCTGGTTATCTCAGGCATTAATCCGGGTAGTAACACGGGGGTTAATATCAACTATTCAGGAACAGTTGGAGCTGCCAGGGAAGCTGCATTGAATGGTATATCAAGTATGGCTGTTTCTATATTTAAAAAAGGAAAATCCTTAGATTTTTTTGGCCTGTCTCGATTTATAGCACAAATGGCAAACAAAATTCATAATTACGGATTACCTTTAGGAACATTTTTAAATATTAATGCTCCAGACATTTCAATTGATAAAATTCAAGGAATCAGAATTACCAGGCAGGCATCTAATAATCTTTCAAAACATTTTGAAAAACGAGTTGATCCAAGAAATAAATCTTATTATTGGTACGCTGGTATAGATCAAATAGAGGCTGAAGACAATACAGATGTCAATGCATTGTTGGAAAATTTTATTTCTATAACACCTGTTCAATGTGATATGACTGATTATAAAACTTTGGCAAAGTTAGAATCACTCCAATTACCTTAACAATAATATAAACAATGACAGCTCTTAAAATTCCATATGATCAATTAAACTCTGAATCTTTGCATGGCGTTATCGAAGAATTCGTAACCAGGGATGGCACTGACTATGGAGAGCGTGAAGTGTCCCTGGAAACGAAAATGTCCCAGGTGCTTGATCAACTTAAATCAGGAAAAGCTGTTATTGTTTTTGACCAGCATTCCGGTACCTGTACTATTTTGAAAAGTGATGACCCTGTATTGAAAGCATTGGGAAAGTGAGCTTTTTAGAGATAGAAAAAACAACTTAGGAAATTATCCGTTTTTACTTGACCACATCAATAACGGGAGGTGTTATTTTTAGGTGTTACCAAAAAAATCGTAAAATTTATTTATTCCTTACAAAATTTATTATTACTTTACATCTTTTTTTTATATTGTTATCCTTAATCACACCGTGACGCATATCGTATTTTTTATATTCATTCAGTGGAATTAGATGATTGCAATGATAAAAGAGCCTACATCTATAAAGATAAAACAAACATCATTAGTATCTAAAAAAAAAAGCTGTTACGCCATATCAAAATCGCAGGGTTCCTATTAGAAGTGGCTATGGCTCTGAATTATTACCTGTTTTTAATAAACTTGATGCTTATGTTTATGTTGCTGATATGGAATCATATGAAATAATCTTCATGAACAAACAGATGAAAGATCTTTTTAAAAAAGACCTTACTGGATATACCTGTTGGAAATCTTTTCATGATAATCAGGATTGCCCTTGTGAATTTTGCTCAAATAATAAATTAATCAGTGCTGATGGAAATCCGACAGCGCCTTATATATGGGAATTTTGCAACCAAAAACTCAATACATGGTACGAATTACATGACCAGGCGATTTTATGGGACGATGGCCGTATAGTCCGTCTGGAAATTGCTACAGACATTACTAAAAGTAAGCGTATTGAAAAAGATCAAAAAGAATACTTTAATAGTCTTGAGGGGAAAATAAAAAGCATAATACCCGAATCAAATAATTTGGATACTGCAATTCAAGGAATATTAAAGCATAGAGATATAGATAAAAATACTAATGAAAACCAAAAATTTTCATGCCTTAAAAGACTTTCAGAGACCTCTCTAAGCCATGAACAACAGACTCTTTTAAAAGGTATCGAATCATATATAGCTCAAATCCTTTTCCCTTTTCCACTCAAACTTTCTCCCTGTATTTCCCAACTTACACTTATGGAAACTAAGATCGTAAACTTAATTAAAAAAGGCAATAATACTAAGGAGATTGCGGCGATATTGAATCTTTCACCAAGAACAATAGAAAAACATCGAGAAAAAATTAGAGCCAAATTGTCAATCAAAAATACAAAGGTGAATCTCTACTCGTACCTGATGTCTATATATTCAGAGGAATAAATAATGCGTATTAATATACGTATTAAAGCAGTATTGACACGTTTTTTTTCCCGTGCCAATATGTAATAATATCCGTAAAATTTATGAAAATAAATTAGCCATAATAAAAATTAGAAACTTTCGATATCATGTTTGGTCAAATGCCTGTTTGATTAATATGCCGAAAATGAGAAATCAAATAGAATTATAAGAGGATATAAATGTTACGAAAATATTCATTCATATTATTAATTTTTTTATCTCTGTTTTTTTATTCAAATGTATACGCTAATAACCTTCGTGTATTCTTTGCAGGTTTTGCTTTTATTGGAGATAATGTCAATATTGAAAAAAATTATCCTTATTCCTATAAAATCAGTAAAGAACCAAACAGTAGTGATCGAAAAATTCTTGATGCGGTGTTGTCTTCAAAAATTTCAGAACAAAAAATAAATAATTTTGATTTAATGATTAATGAGCTAGGAAATCTTGATAAAAATGAAGGTATTTCAGTTGCTTTTGCCTTGGATAATGAAACCATCGCAATAGAAAGGATTGATTCTTACTACAAGATTGTAATTGATTTAGGTGCACAGGCATTGTTCTTCGATTTTACGGATATGAAAGTTATTGGTTGTTATCCTATTGCAATTCAACTTATTGACGTTTATGACAGCAAACCTAACGATGATCAGATTAGAGATATAATTAGAGAGTTGTTTGTGGGTAATAAATATAAGCTTAATATTTTTAATGAATTTTCAAAAAAATTGGAAGATATTAAAATCAAACCAAAATTTCAAAACAGCATTCAGGTCACAAATGTTATAGTAGAGGAAAGAGCTTTGCCATTTCTTCCAGAAGCATATAAGAGCGACATCGACAACTGTAGAGTGTTCCTCGCTCAAAATTTTAGCAAGCTTCTTTCTACCAATCAAGGGATATCAGTTCTCCCTTACACAAAAGGTTCTGCAATTGGTAAAAAGATGGCGGCGCGATTTTCAAACGGAGATATTTATAACCTTGAAATTCCTGATTCCCAATACAACATTGATTTGACTCTTAGAGGTTTTAAAAAGGTCAAATATGCTGAAAATAAATTAGGAACATCATGGATTTATGGCGCGTACAGCAATTTAAAAATTTATCAACCTCTTTTACAAAAAATATATATAGATGAAAAATTTAAAAACGGTGCAACAAAAATTGTGCCGATTAAGCAAAAAAATATTGATGATTGGCCTGCTTTCCAAGAATCTCTTTTTGTTCTTTTTGATAAAATTACTAAAGAGCTTTCCACTAATAAAAAATATAAATCAATTAATAAAATTATCGAGAGGTGTAAATGAAAAAATTAATAGTTTTAATAATATTGCTTTTTTTGACAGCATCCGCAAATGCTCAAATTGCAACTGAAAAAGGCGTGGGACAGATAGGTTATAAAGGGTGGGGAACTCCTAGTGCCAAGGTTAAACAAGAAGCTATACAAAAAGCAAAATTGAATGCTCTTATCAGATTTACGGCTAATTTTGGTCAAGCGAAAACATTGAATTTTGAAAAAATTAGGGGAACAGTAGAAGGAGAAATTGATAAATATATACCAGATTACAATATAATCGATGATAATGTTGATAAAAAATCTAAAATTTATAAAGTAATCATTCAAGCCTCAATTAATTCTTCGTTAATAGATGTTGAACTCCAAAAAGTGTCTGCTGTACAAAACACTATTGAAGACGAGAAGTCCTACCTTTCCTTTGTCTTTGTTGCAAGAGAGGCAAAGACAGTAAAAAAATTCGATAAACGGAAAGTAGTTAGAACCGTTGAGGAATCAAGTGAAGACCAGACTGAGATTTCCAATGTTGAGGAAGGAGAATTGAAACTCTCAGCGGAAAATAAAACTGATAAAATAAAAACAACTGGCGGCTCAACAACTCAAAAATCAGATCAAATCCAATATGATGTTAGCAATGCAAGCGAAATCAATACAGCAATGTCAAATGTTTTTGCAACGGCTGGTTTTGAAGTCGTAGATGCCGAATTTCTGGCAGATGAAACAGAAGGCCTTGTTGATGTGGAAAAATTTATTGAAGATTTTAAATATGGAGATGATATCACTGGAAAGACAAGACGAGAGGCAGTTAAGGGGTGCAGAGCTGTCGATGTTTTATTTTTTTCGATTGGAACATTGGACGTTGGAATGAAGGATATCGATCCAGTTAGTGGATTAACAAGAGTTTTTGTGTCGGTGACTGGAAAAGTTTTAAGCTTGAAAAAAAGGTTCCCAAAAACTGTGGCTTCTGTTGGTCCTGTTCAGTTTTCTGGTTTAGGACCTGATCAAACAGTTGCAAAAAGGAATGCATTAAAACTTGCAGCAGAAAAAGCTGCTAATGAGTTAGTCTCTCAATTACGGGCCAAAAATATTAAATAATTTTAAACTGGAGGAAAAAATGAAAAAAAGAATTAATTTTTGTCTAGTAGTGTTAATTTTAGTTATGTTTATTAGTGCCAATGCTTTTGCTGGTTTTAGCTTGTCCGGGAAAAAAAAGAAGGGGGGGGAAACTGCCTCAACAGAGGATGTGAGTAGTCAGCAAAGTGCATTAATAAAAAAATATCAGGAATATTCCTCAAAAATTACAAAAGCACAAATTTTGATGGCTCAAGCCTTTGGATTTAAGGAACTAAAAGAAAAACTTGACGTTCAAAGTAAAAATCTTGAATCTGGGAATGTTATGACAAAAGATGACATGGAAAAACAAAGAAAATTAACAGAATCAGCGCAAAATAAAATAGATAACCAAATGGCAGAGGGTGAAGAATTGTCTGAGGAAGGTAAAAAGTATTATCAGAAAAGTCTTACTCCCTATTTTGGAAGTGTATTGATTTATGGCAGAGACGTTATTCCCGGAGCAAAAACGTGCCTTGAAGGGGCAAAAAATGTAATAAGTAATGCTTCGATGACTGAAAAATTAAAAGTAAAAAAAACCTTTAAGGTGATTTTGTATTTAGGTCCTAAAGTCGGACCTGATTTTAAGAACCTGACCTCCTTTGGAAAAAATTTATTAACTTATGGAAAGAAAAACAAGATACCCACACCTAAGGATGCTAAAGAATCTAGCAAAGCTCTTGGTGATCTTTGATCTTACTTAGCACAATTATTATAAGGTGTTGATGGAACACAATTACATTATCGATGCCTTATAATAAAATTTGTAAAAAATATGCATTATTAAGGACAGATTAGTTTATGAAAATGACACAGTGGGTTTTTCAAATATTGTTTTTATTCATTTTACTTTCAAATCCGGCTTTGGCCAAAATTGAGTTTAGGACGGTCCAGACAACTGGAACCGGTTCTACAATTAAGATTGCAATTAATGAGGCACTCAGTGAAGCAATTGCCAGAATTAATGGTCTGTCGCTTGAGACCAGAAGTAAATTAGACTCGGTTGAAGTAAGCAAGGCTGATAATAATAATGAAGAATATTTTTATAGTGAGACTTATCAGAAATCAATTAAAGAGGCTACAAAAGGTGTCGTCGATGGTTACAGTATTATTAAACAAGAGCGAAACAATAATGGATTGTGGGAACTTGAACTTAGCGTAAAAGTTGTCAAATACAAGCACTCTAAAAGGAGTAACCGTAAGCGGATCGCTATCATGCCGTTTCGAATTTCTATAAGAGATTTTCAGGTAGAAGGAAGGTCAATCAACAAAATAAATACAAATAGAATTTTAGGGCAGGGGTTAGTTTCTAACCTTGTACAATCTCGCAAGTTTACTGTTCTTGACCGTGAATATATCCGTGAAATTCTTGGAGAAAAAAAGTTGATTGTTGGCGGGGACACTCCAATAACTGAAATGGCTCGAATAGGGCAGGAACTTGTAGCTGATTATATTCTTGTTGGGACCCTTGAGGATATAAATTTTAAAACTTCGAAAATTAAAATGCAAATAAGCGGTCGTGAGCTTACTAGTAGAAAAGGTAAAGTTGAACTCAGCTACAGAATTATCGATGTTGATACTAAACAAATTGTTTTTTCAGAATTTGCCAGGTTTCGAATTACAGAAAGTGATATCAGAAAAATTGATTCGTCAATCGGAATAAAAAATATAGAATCAATGCTCTGCATGATCGCATCGGGAAAAATCGGAAAAAAAATACTCAATGCAATTTATCCTGTCTTGGTAGTAAGTGTAAGCGGGGAAAATATTGTACTTGGTCAGGGTGGATCAGGAATAAAAAGAGGAGATCGTTATGATGTCTTTGAATATGGAAAAAAGATTAATGATCCTTATACTAAAGAATTTATTGGGCGTGAGGAAATATATACAGCAACTATTGAAATAACTAATGTCAACCCTAAGCAATCATACGCTAAAATATTAAAATCAGAGAAAGATATAGCTCAAAATTTTAAACCAAAGAAGTTTGTCTGCCGAATTCCACAAAACTTTGAAGATATGACAGTTGTCAAAAAAAAGAAGAGAGAAGAAGCAAAGAAAAAAAAAGAAAAAAAACGGGACGAAGATTGGTAAAATAATAAATATCTGAACTTTAGGAGAATAAATATGAACAATAAATTATTAATAATACTTGTTGCAATACTTGTAATACCTTTTCTTGAATTAACACAGGTTTCTGCTTCAGGAAATAAAAATATTCCTGATCCTGAACTTCAAGTAACAAATGCTGAAAACAGTATTCAAGAAAATGAAGACATTGAAACAATGATGGAGAACTACTTGAATGACAATGGATGGAACCAAGGGAAGAATCGAAAAAAGAATGGAGGAGAATTTCATGTGTCAATGGGCACAGGTATTATCCAAGCACCTCGAACATCGAAAATGTATTTAGATTCCAGATCAAATGCCTTTGATAAAGCCTTGCTGGAAGCAAAAAAAGAGATGCTGATGTATATAGGAAGCGCGATAAGCCAAGAAACCACTTTAAAATCAGCATCAGATTACAGCGAGGGAGCGGTTGTTGAAGAAGAAACTGTTCAATTTGAAAAGAGTCTAATCAATAAAGGGAAAATGTTGCTCAATGCTGAACTCGATGAATTGTTAAAAGCAAAAGGTATTGATCCACATTCTCAAGAAGCCCAAAAAGAAATTCCAAAAATTATTGAGTCAGAAAAATTCCAGAAATCTGTACGCGCAGTTAGTCAATCTTTTTTAGCAGGAATCCAAGCAAACTCTGTATTTGAAAAATGTTCTGAAGGTGAAAAAGGTGAGATTGGTGTAATTACCGTTTGGAGTGAGAAATTAAACCAGATGGCAGTATCAATTAGCACGGGGGAAAAACTTAATATTGGGAAAGCTAAAAACACTATCGCGGAGCAGGTAGCTGATACATCACAATTAATTAATACCTTTGGAGTAAAGCAAACAAGAGATGAAAATGGCAAATATGTACTATTAGCTTTTGGCCAATCAGGTATGAAAGGAAAGAGTAAAATGGCAAAAAAGAGTGCCAAAAGAGTTGCAAGGCTTCAAGCCGATTCTTATTTAAGAATGTTTGCCGGTGAAAATACTTGTAGATCTGGTGCAATGGACAACTCTGAAGACACACAAGCACTTGAAGATGAGACCCAACCTTTTAAAGCTGAAGCTACTTCGGAAGAATTTTTCAAATCTACGTCAGCATCGATGAATATTTCAGGAATTTATATAGTTAAAAATTGGAGCGCCAAGCATCCACTAGTTGGGAGTACAATATATGGAACTGTGATCGCATGGTCTCCAGATGCATCTGCATCCGCTAAAAAAATGAAACAAAAAATAAAAACTCCTACAACATCCTCTGCATCTGGAAGTGGCTCAGGGAATACGGAAATTAGTGATTCAGCGGGAACAGGAAAGCAAAAAGGCAGCTATCAAGGCAAAGGGATTGATAGTGATGAAGATGATTTTTAGCATATTTTCAAGGATTGCTGATTACTCTTTAAAAAAATGAGAAGAAATTATTTATGAAACACATATTAATTGCTTTTGTTTCTATATTTCTAAGCATAAATATATGTTATGGAGCTGATATTTGGTCAACCTATTCCAAGGTTGATAGAGGCAGACTTTTTGAAAATGGATATAAATCAGAAGATGGATTTTTTTTCACAGTTGGGATAGAAAGGCCAAAAACATCAAGCAAATTAAGTAAAAAGTCTGCTTTAAACCGAGCCAATCTTATAGCTCAAAGCAAATTTACAATATTTTTAAAAGAAAAAATAATATGGCCAAAAGAATATTCAGTTTTTTTAAAAGAAGAAATTTTTAATCAGTATAGAATTTCAAAAATAGATTATTTAATTTCAGAAGTCATTCGAGTAGAACATGGGAAACTAAGTGGAGCCTTTTATGTAGTGCTTGGTATGCCAAAAGACAAACTTATCGCCCCATCTCTTAATTTCTCTGAAGTTTTAAATAGTATCGAAGGCTCCTTTAAATCTAAAGACAAATATTTAGATCTTTTTATGTATCTTGAAATTTCAAAAGCCGTTCAAAATCAAGCTGTTATATATGCGATTGCACAACGCTTATCGAAAAAATATGGAAAGAATTTGAAATCTATTGTGTTAAAAGAGCCGGTTGAAAAACTTGGGCAGATATGGCTGAAAGATATCACTTTTAGTTACAATGAGCTATTAAAGCTAAATTTGGATGATTTATTCAGGCTATTAAATCGCAAACCTTATGCACCAGAAATATGCCTCGCCATTGGTGAGTACTTCGATAGAAAAGGTTACAAAAAAAGTGCGCTACTCTTTTTCCAAAGAGGTACTTTATGGCCAATCAAAAGTGACAGTAAATAAAAATGTTTAAACAAATTAGGTGATAAACCTGATATAAAGTTAAGCAAAGATATTATTAATTTGTCAACTCACCAAAAAGAAAAAATAATTAACCACAAAATTAATTCAGATATACCATTCGGAATTTGTTTTTTGCAACCTAAAAATGACCCCCTGTTCCAGCCTAAAATTGACCCCTCTGATATAAAATCTCCATGAACTAAATCATGGAGGTCAGAAGGATGTTGATAGTGGGTCTTCCACCAAAACCCATTCCTTCGCATTGCGGTATATAATGTAAATAGATGAATGCGAGCTTAAACAAAAGTGATATTGGTTTTTCATATATTGTAATCTTAATTTTTTTACATGGTTATTGAATATCATTGATTTATTATATATGATCGGCTAATTATTTAACTTTATTTTAAACGTTAAGAGGCTGTTGTGATGAATATTCCATATAGATATATGTTAATTGTGTTTTTTCTTTTTTTATTCCAGTTTCAAACACCTGCAACTGCTGCTGATTTCAGCGGTACATGGTATGGCCCTTATTTTTATGACCATGTAGATACTGATGGCCTCAGTGGACAATTAACTGTTGTTATTACACAGAATGACAGTGCAATAAGCGGAACCTTTACTTCTGGTACCGGTTCTACAGGAACTTTTTCAGGTGTTGCTGATGGTGAACAATTTGTAGGAAATTTAACCAGTTTGACAGAAAGTAATAAAGCTATAGCCACTTTTGTTGCTAAACTGCATCGCGGTATACTTGTCTGGGAGGGCATTGGGTCTTCAGATAATACCATACGTTCTTTAAGTGGGGCTCTTACCAAAAATTGGGTGCAGGATGCAAGCCATTGGCTGAGTGTTTCAAAATATAGTTACCCTTCAAACTTTATGGAGGGCGACGTCTGGGCTTTCATTTTAGAACCTGCTGGCAAACCCATTGAATCTGTTATGCTCGTGACTCCACTCCTTGATGAAATGCCAGTTATTGACTGGGATGAAGATGATAGTAGATTTGAAGGTGATTACAATTTTGATATTTCCAATGTTGAAATTGTATATCCTAATGGTATTTATTCATTTATTATAAATTTTGGAGATGGTTCAAGTGGTGCCTGCTTCTCAACCCAGGCAGGAAATTTTTCTGAGCAGATTCCCCAGATTTTAAGTCCTGTGCCGGATACGCTGGTTGATGAAACAAATGTTTTGCCTGTTTTATGGAACCAATGGTTAAACCCTGATTCTCATACTAATATTGGAGTGTATTTTGATATCGGGCATTATATGGGATTGACAAATGATGCCACGCAATATGAGCTTCCTGCAAATACACTTTCAGATAATATGATGGAATGGTTAAAAATTAGTTTCAACAGGCCAAGCGGATATTATGCCAAAAAAAGTGTTACTGCACGCAGTTATCTAAGGACATCCAGCCATAAAGTTGATGATCATTGGCTTGGTAAAGTTAAAGTACATCTACCTTCAGGGCAGATTGCCGGAGGTCTAATCGTTGGTATGGATGCAGCAGGTGTTTCAAGTGCAACACTTATTCCACCGGCAGGGGCAACAGGTTCTAATATAACTATAGTCCAAGGAGAAAAGCTGAACGGTTCATGGGAGTCATGGTATAAAGATGCAGATTTTGATAATCTTAATACCAAATACCCAGATGGTCAATATATACTGAGACTCATATATAAAGATGCTACTCAGGAAGATATTACAATGACATTGGGAGGCGATTATCCATCCTCAATACCAAATATAACTCAACCTGCAAATCTTTCTGATTTAATCTGGTGGAAGAGTTTCCCGGCACAATGGACAAACTGGGAAGATTTTGATAATGCAGATACGTTTATTGTCAGCACTTTAGATATTATGGATTCAACTTCCGAGGCTGATTATCTTTCTTCTGTGGAGGTGTGGGGTAATGATGAGGGTATTCTGTCAAATGGGATGATTGTTTCTCCAGGCATCATGAAATCTGGAAATGCTTATGCATATACTGTAATATTTCTTCAAGAAACTGGTGTTCCAGGTGTTTTAAAAGGTACAGGTGATGTTGTGTTTTTAGAAACACCCGACATACCAACTTCAACTTTAACTGTATCTTTATCTGGGACAGGAAAAGGTTCTGTCCATGGCTATGACGGTGTTATAAGCTGTGATAATACAGGTGGTGTATGCCAAGCTGAGTATAATCGCAATCAACAGGTTATTCTTTTGCCTGTACCTGAAAAAGGTTCTGTTTTTGCAGGATGGACTGGTGACGCTGATTGCCTGGATGGTGTAGCTACTATGACGGAGAATAAAAATTGTATTGCCACATTTAATAAAGTGAATATTATTGGGCTCATTAATCTTTTATTGCTTGAATAGTTGAGAAATCTATTTTTAAAATTGGAGATTAAGAAAGTTATAAATAACCCTCTCAAAATTATAGAGAGGGATTATTCTATATCCAGGAACAACAGCACATCAGGTCACATGCACATATCCCATAGTCACACAAAGCAAATGATCATAATCTCCTGACATAGCCCCATTCTGATACTTCTTCAAA
>JAIOSM010000487.1 GCA_021107575.1 Desulfobacteraceae bacterium
AACGTAGCGCACGGGCGGCAGGAGAGGTAAAGTATACATTCCGAAAGCTTATCAAACTTGCACTTGATGGTATCTTTTCATTCTCTACAGTACCGCTTAGAATAGCAACGTATTTCGGTTTTGCTGTTTCATTGGTTGCTCTGCTTGGCGTAATCTTTACATTCCTTCAACGCATTTTCGCAGATTTGTTCTTACGAATAGGATTAGGTCCTGTGCCTGGCTTTGCTACTACCGTTATTGCTATCCTGTTTTTGGGTGGCGTTCAACTCGTTTGCATAGGGACTATTGGGGAATACATGGGTAGAATATACGATGAGGCTAAAGGGCGTCCCCTTTGGACTATTCGGGAAATACTGGATGCCGAACAGAGATCGGAAAAAATACAATATGAGAGGTAAATCATATGTTGTCGTTAGCCTTGGATACATAATCAGCATTTCAGTGATCATCTGGATGCTTTTCAAAATCGATTTCCAGACTCTGGGCCGAGCTTTCAGCCAGTTTCGTTGGGAATGGATACCATTTCTGGTTTTTGTTTACTTGGCCGGTTTTTTTGTTCGTGGCTTCAGGTGGCAAATAATGTTGCATCCGCTTAAGCCGATTTCCTGGTTTACATCTACATCTGTCATCCTAATTGGCTATATGGCAAACAATGTTTTGCCGGCGCGTATGGGAGAAATTGTTCGTGCATATACAATAGGTGAGAAAGAAAGAATGAGTAAGATCAGTGCACTCTCCTCAATTGTTGTGGAGCGCATTTTTGACGGTTTAGTATTGGTCGGCATCCTTGCTATCACGACGTTGGTTAGCACATTTAAATCAGAATACATGACGACGGTTAGAACGGTTGGTTTTCTATCATCTATTCTTTTTATTGTTGCTCTGGTGGTAGTTTTAATCGCGCGACTCAAGCGTTCATGGTTAGAAATTGTTATCAAAAAAGTCAGCAGACATTTGCCATCGGGGATTAGCGAAAAAGGCCAGGGTGTTTTGCACTCCATGCTCGACGCAGTTAATTTTCTTAAAATCGACCGAGGTCTCCCCATTTTTCTGTTTTTGAGTGTTTTTGTATGGATAATCGAGGGAAGTATGTTCTGGCTCGGGCTTTGTGCTTTTGGACTTGATCATAGTCTTCAGCTTGCCTATTTTACATTAGCTTTCGTCAACCTTGGATTACTTGTGCCGTCTGCCCCCGCGTATGTGGGAGTTTTTCAAGCGTGTACTATCTTTGCATTCGCAGCATTTGGCCTCACTGAAGAAGTAGCTTTGAGCTATTCAATAGTAATTCATGCTTTGCAATTTCTACCGGTAACGCTTTTAGGGTTGGTGCTTATCAACTTCTATGGAATGACTTTGCGGAGACTTCATAAAACAGAAATACCAGCGGAGAAGGGATGATGAACCTATGGCGATATCAATTTATTCCGATATCCCAAAACACCATTTTTGTAAAAAACCAACCAAAAATGACAGAGGGATCGCCCATTCTATTGTTGAATTGGGTCGCGTGCTTGGGTTATCTTGCTTTCAGTATTTTGCTTGTCTATGCACTCTTTGCAAGATAGTTGGATTAACCAGTTTGGTGAAAAAATGACTAATAGTCTTGGCTCCAGCATTGGATCGCTCTGTGACCATTGGAATAAACGGCAGCAAGGTGGATCGTTTGAGCTGTGGTTCCTGTTTGCTGTCGTTACCGTTGTCGGTGGCGTCTGGAGCTTATCGCTTCAGCGTGAGTGGGGGACTGATTTTGGCGTCTACTACGTGAGTGCCCGGTTCCTGTCCAATGAATATCAAATTTACGGCGAGATATTTACTCACAAAGGCCCTCTATACTTTTTGTTCCTTAAGGGACTGGGCACGATCATGGGCTGGGGCGCGTTTCAAGCTGTCCTGAGCTTAGCTATAACTGCGTGGCTGTTTCTATGGACATGCACAGTGTTAGTCCTACAGGCCACGGTCTCGTTTAAGAAACGGCTACTCATGGTATTTACAGCGTGCGTGCTTTTGTTCAGCCAACCGACCAATGTAAGTATTGCTTTATTTCAAGCCACGTTGCTGCTTGTTTCCTTCCACTTCCTTCTCAAAAGTGCCGAGATAGAAGGATTCGGATACCTGTACTGGGCTGTTGTGTTCTGGATGCTTGCCGTTCTTACCAGAGTCGATGGCGGTGCCTTTCTCCCATTGTACGCCGGAATGTTTTTGTATAAGTGGATAAAGAGAGGCAATATGTGCCGAACTGTGATCGTGTTCTCCGGCTTTGCTGCCACTGTGTTGGCGATCTTTTTTCTTCCGGCCCTCCTGATCGGCTACGGGGTAGAGGACTACATTGTACACAACTTCAACTTCAACTCATATTATCATAGCCGGTACAGTGTTATAAGTCTCATTGCCCGCAAAGGTTCTCTGTCTATTATGATGGTCACTGGCCTGCCGGTGTTGGTGGGAACGATACTGACAAAACTCTACTACGACAATCACCGTGAGTGGACCAACGCGGTAACAATCACAGCCGTTGCCATCCTCCTTCTATCTTTTTTTCTGTGGATTTACTCCAGGTCTGACAAAAACTATCATCTGTTCATTCTGTATCCTGGGTGCTTGGCTTTCATCCTAATGTTTATAGACCGCCTGCGTCTGCGGTCGGCTGTTGTTGCACTATATTTGATCTATCTGTCCTATGTGGTTATGCTGACCGTTGGCCCGGGTCTAATGGGAGTGAGATCCAGTCTCAAAGATGGCACATTGTTTAAGCTGAATAACTATAGGGATATTGAGGTGGTCAAAGACATGCGAGATCGGGGCAGGGCCTTTCTGGTGGGCAACCGTTCATGGGTATACCTGTTCGCAAATATACCGCCTGAAACGGCAACAAATAATTGGTGGTTCTACGCAAAACCTGGCTTTGTTACTGAAGGCTTAAAATTAGCCCACGAACGGTTTATGCAAGCGCCGGACGGCACGCGGTTTTGGATCGATACTGGATTGATAGCTAAATATAAACCCAGTACGGCGCTTGATGAACTCCTTGCGATTTCGCATCAGTTGCGGCCGCGTGAAGCCGGGCGTTTCCAGCCGTGGGAAATCCGTCGCAACACATCTTCCAGAACAGGAGAGTAAGGAATCTTTCTATGAATAAAAGAACTGTTGAACGCCTTATAGACAGAAAGGAAACGCTTTTTCTTCTAATCGCATTATGGCTTAGTTTAGAATACATTGGTCTTGGGCCTTTTTCTTATATAAGAGTACACGATACAGGCGACTCTTTTATTCCACGGTATATTGCATTTGTTGCAGATTTCTTTAAACATGGTGTGACTTATTGGTTTCCTTATATGGGGTGTGGGGTTGATCGTCTTGCGAATGACCTGCTTTATCCACAATTTTCAGTGATACTTTTTGGTCTTTTTCCTGGATGGCTTGCTTATCAACTTATAATAGTTGCTCAGTTATTCTTAGGTGGCTATTTTACCTACCGTTTAAGCAAAGACTATCTCCAGCTCTCGGATATTGTCAGTGTTTATGCAGGAGTTGTTTTTGCCTTATATTGTAATGATTTAATAAATTTTCAGTTGGGATTTGCAGGTTTTCCATTCATTTTATGGACAATTGAAAGGATAGTTGATAATTCTAATAAGTTTGGGTACTTATGGATAGCTTTACTGGGAATTGTTTACTCGTTTTGTTCGTCTCTACCCTGGACATTGCCTTTTACATTAACCGCAGCCTTGTTATGGTTTTTCTTCAGAAAGAAGATAAGTCTAAGGTTTTTAATCCTATTTTCGATATTTTCCATAGCAGTATTAATTTGCCAGATTTCTCCTGTTTGGTCTTTACTTCTTAATTCTCATGCATCCCATAGAGCTGATTGGGGACAGCATGCAACTTCGGCAGGGCCAATAGGGCCGCACATCTATGTTGATATTTTGTTAAGGGGGTTAGGAAGATTATTATCTAATAAAATTACATTATTTCTGGTTTTTATTGCTCTTGTAATTTCAAGATTCAAGTCCCGGTTATTATTATATTTATTTTCATTTTATATATTTTGCACATTTGGTACCTCTGTTATTAATCTCGTTAAATTTTACTACAGAGAACACATTTCATTTTTAGGTGGCTTTCAAGTTGACAGGTTTTATGAATTGGCCCCTTTCTTTGCTGCCTTGAGCGGAGCTTGTAGTTTAGGCCTAATTAGAGATAGGCTTAAAAATTGGTTGTTTGTAAATAATGGTTCAACAAAATCTCTATCATGGAGTGTTTTTACCGTTTTTATAATTATTATCTTTGCCTTGCTGTTCTGCAAATCTCTTCTTATTAAAAAAGCACATATCTATACTTGGTTAACACAAGGAAGCTATGCCTCCAATTATAAAAGTGAAGCATTTCAAAGAGTAGTCAATGAAAATAACGATGAACCTTTTAGGGTTGCTACTATTTCTAAAGGACTTCATCCCTCTTATGCCAATGCTTACGGGATAGAAACCGTTGATGGCTATATAAATCTATATCCAAAATCTTATCAGAAGTTTTGGTCAAAAGTCATAGAACCTTTAACGGAACAAGATGTTGATAAACACTACTATTTCAATTACTGGGGGAATAGAGTT
>JAIOSM010000515.1 GCA_021107575.1 Desulfobacteraceae bacterium
CTGATCTGGCAGAAGTATCCATTCGCAAGCCCATGGAAAAAGATGGATCGGCAGGAGAAGAGCTGGCTGACGAAGAGATAGGAGAGATTTGTTACCATCCTCCTATAGTATTTTTAGAATATTATAATCAGCCCGAAGCAACAAAAAGAGCTGTTTCAAAAGAAGGAATACTTTACACCGGAGATTTGGGATGTTTTAAACAAATGGATGGTTATAAAGCCTTGTATCTTTCCGGCCGGAAAAAATTTATTATAAAACAAAAAGGATACAATGTCTTCCCCGGAGAGGTTGAAGAGCATATTTCCCGGATGGAAGGGATTGATGTTGTAGAGGTGATCGGCATGAAACATCAGCTTTTTGACGAAGGGATCTTTGCTTTTGTACGTCCTTTTGCAGGCAGCAGTCTGAGCAGCGAAGATGTGATGGAACACTGTAATTCCATCGCTTCTTATAAAAGACCCCAGCATGTTGAAATATGGCCTTCCGGTCAGGAATTGCCGTTGACCCGCAGCACAAAAGTTGACAAACTCAAGTTAGTAGAACTTGCAGGGCCCATTGTTGGAAATTTAAGAAATAATGGCCAGTGGGATGCAAAACAATCATGATAAAAATTTTTAAGTTATTATGGGGAGAACCTTAATGAAGAAAAAATTGCTGATTGCTATTTTCATTCTGCTTCTGGTTCCGGTGACAATTTATTTTGCCTTTCCAGAGGTTCTATATAATTAGTCCATAACTTCGATTAGAAAATCTGCAGGTCTTTCAAAAAAAGTGATTGAGGTTGAAAAATATCTTATCCATTATCTTGAAGGCGGGCAAGGTGAAACAATCCTGTTGCTACACGGGTTTGGTGCGAATAAGGACAATTGGCCAAGGTTTGCTGAACCATTAACCGAGAATTATCATGTTGTGGCTGTTGACCTTCCAGGCTTTGGGGAAAGCTCAAAAATAGATGCAGATTTGTATAATATTGAAAGCCAGGTTAAAAGACTAAACAGGATTATTAAAACCCTTGGATTAAAAAAGTTTCATATCGCAGGGAACTCCATGGGAGGAGCAATTTCCGGCAAGTATGCAGTGGATTACCCTGATAAAGTGCTTAGCCTGGCGTTGCTCAATACAGCAGGTATCCATTCTGCACAAAAGAGCGAATTTTTTAAACTTGTTGAAAAAGGGGAGAACCCGCTTTTAGCGAAAACACCGGAAGCTTTTAAAAAAACGATAGAGTTTGTATTTGTTGAGCCGCCTCCAATCCCTGGCCGTATCATCGATTATCTAACCAAACAATCTATTATAAACAGAGATTTTAATGAAAAAATATTCAATCAATTAATTCAAGAAAATTATTCATTGGAAGATGATCTGTTAAACATTAAAACAAAGACCATAGTAATATGGGGGGAAAAAGACAGGGTAATTCATGTCTCAAGCACAGATATTATCAAGAAAAGATTACCAGGTTCCACAATAGTGGTGCTTAAGAATTGCGGGCATCTTCCAATGCTGGAAAGGCCGGAAGAAACAGCAAAGTATTACGTAGACTTTTTGAATAAAATATAAAGTTACAAACCTCAAGATTGTTCCCATCATTCTTGTCGTCCTGGAGTATTTAGAGGATGCAGTTTACTTGCCACAAATGAGCTTATAGCGTTATTGTAAGCGATCCCTTCCAATCATACAAATATTGTAATTATATATCGCCTTTTATTGCTTGTTTTTAATTTAAAAATAAGTAATAGTGATGCAGCTCGTTCAAAGAGTTCGTGTAAGTTGGCTGAAAGAAGATCAACCCAAAAGGAGGTACAACAATGTCTGAATTGAATGAAACAAAAAATGAAAATTCGCTGGATCGAAGAAATTTCTTGAAAATGCTTGGCACCACCACTATAGGGGGTGCTGCTCTTGCAATGCCCGGAATTGCGCAAGCTGACACAGCTTTTAAGATTAATCCCCACTGGTCAGAGCAAAAAATTTGGGAGATGGTGCGGAAAGCTTTTATACTGGACAAACAGAGCGTATATATGAATCTTGGCACCACCGGCTCCATGCCAAAACAGGTGCTAAGAGAATATAACCGCTATAACCGTCTTGTGGCTAAATATCCCTGGGACATGGCTGGTGAATGGGGTCCATGGCCACACATGGACGGTCTTGTTGAAGCAATTGCACCTCAATTTGGTGCTGACAACGAGGAGATAATTCTTACCCGGAACACTACGGATGGTATGTGCACTATTCTTGGCGGGTTAAACCTTCAGCCGGGTGATGAGATACTCACTACTCACCATGAACACGTAGCTGGGATATCACCCATGGCAGTGGCAGCACAGCGCTTTGGAGTAACTATAACAGAGGTCGAGATCCCTGTATTTGCTTCAAGCAGCGATGAATTTGTTGATGCATTCAGCAATGCAATCACCCCAAGTACGCGCCTGATTGTTTTTTCTCACATTACCTACAAAACAGGTACTTGCCTGCCAGCACAACGAATATGCCGGGAAGTAGCCATTCCAAACGGAATTCCTACCCTTGTTGACGGCGCTCACACTATTGGCATGCTGGAGGTGGATTTTCATGCAATGGATTGTGATTTTTATGCCGGATCAGGGCACAAATGGCAATGCGGGCCTGGTGCCACTGGTGTTCTATATGTTCGTGACAACCTCAACCGCCTTAAAGATTATTGGCCGGATCGGGACCCGGCTTTTTTTGCCATTAATTCATCTCTCGCACCTTATATCCCATTTATGGGCTTGCAAAAAGCATTGCAATATGTGGGGAACGATAACTATCCCGCCAAACGAGCCCTGGGAGACGCCTGTGCCATGTGGCAGTATATTGGGCGGGATATTATTGAAACGCGGGTTTTGGAACTTAGCAGTTTATGCAAACAATTGATTCAGGATACTTTTGGCAGCACCGGGACCCTGTTTTCTCCTGATATTCCGGAACTCAGTAGTGGTCTAACCGCATTTAATCCATTCTCTGACCTGAGCGATAATGTTATCCTGAAAGAGTTCAGGGATCGTTTGC
>JAIOSM010000523.1 GCA_021107575.1 Desulfobacteraceae bacterium
CATCATAAAGCCAGTCTGGTTTTATCTGGCTCTGTTCCAGCCATGTGGTATCAGGAAGAATAACATCACACAACAGGGCGCTATTACACATATAAGCTTCAATGGCAGCCTTAAATTCCATTTTTTCAATGGCTTTTATAGAATCTTCCTGGTTACCACAGGAAAGGACCGGGTCGCCAAAATAGAGAATCATTCCTTTGAGTTTGCCTGCTTCCACAGCAGACAGTGTATCGGCTGGACCCCAACCAGACCACATGGTGTATTTATGGAGTTTGGGAGCAGATCCTTTGGGGGGTTTTTCCTGTCCCTCTCCCCATGGAGATTTCAATTTTCTTTTAAAAGGAAGAGAGGGTCCTCCAGGTGCATCAAATGTACCGCATAGTCCATTCAAAGCTTGTAATGCCGCAGTCCCATACATTCCATTGGGAACCTGTGCAACTCCAGTCCAGGACATAACTCCTTTTTTTTCAGCCGTGGCAAATTCCATGGCAATCCGCTCTATAGTATCTGCCGGAACGCCGCTGATTTCAGCTGCCCATTCCGGAGTTCTGGCTGTTCCATCTTCATTGCCAAGCACCCTGTTTTTAAGTTCATTAAAACCGAAAGTCCAGTCTTTGACAAATTTTTTATCATAGAGTTCATTTTTTATTATGACATAACACATTGCCAATGCGACAGCACCATCTGTTGCAGGTTTTACAGGGATCCATTCAGTAGCAGCAGCAGCTGTATCTGACCTTCTGGGATCAAAAACCACCAGTTTTGCTCCGTTTTTAAGCGCAGTTTTCAATTGAGAGGTTTTTCGCTGCCCATAGGAAGTGGCAAGTTCATTCATGCCAAAATGGATAATATAATCAGATTCCTCATAATTAATCCATGGTCTTTTGTCATTGAGATTATGTTCATTTGCCATACGGTTGGCATTGTCACACATGGGTCTGTGGGTCATTTTGGGACATCCCAGGTGATCAAATAGTGCCTCATGTATCCAGTTTACAAAATCATTGCCCCTGAAGAATCCTAATTTTGCAGGTTCTATGCTTTTTATACCTTTTGCAACAGCATCAAGGGCTTCTTCCCAGCTTGCTTTTCGGAAACGGCCATTTTCTTTAATCAAAGGAGCTTTAAGCCTGTAGGGTGAATAGAGATGACTTGGAGATGCAGCACCTTTAGGGCAAAGTCTTCCACCGCCTTTAGGATCGCCAGGAAGTCCTGAAACGCCTTTGAGTATACCATCTTCTATTTTTGCTGTCATGCCGCACAGAGCTCCACAGGTGTAACAATGTGAGGGTATTTTTTTTGAAGATCCTTGTTCTACAGCACCTTCTTTCAGTGTATAATAGGCATGGTCAATAGCCAGAGAATCACATGCCTCCATCATTTTTTGAGTGGTCTCTTCACCTCTGTTAAAACCATCAATCCGCATATTCTCACACATCAGCGCTCCACGTGTAAAATGAGCAAGACCCTGATAAAAATCTGTGGTTGCAGAGGCAGTAAGTTGATCACAAAAAGAATTTATCCATTTAAGATAGGTATTTTTAAAAAATTTTATATACATATCATCTTTCTGGTTTTCAAGAAGATGCCTTAAAAATTCCATTTCAACTGCAATATGATCATCAAGATCTTTATAATCTGGATTTTTGTGAACGCCTGCATCTCTAAAGTACTCTCTGAGGATCAAGACCGGCTTTTGCATGAGCACAGGTTTTTTCCCTGTGTGGGCAGATTCGTATGGGAATGCCGGGTTAGATCCTGCATTCAGGAAAATATCTGCATAATCATAGCTTAAGTCTTTATACAATTTTTCCGGATCTGTATTCTTCAGAGTGGAAGCCATGGCCTCAGCACCACTGGTGAGATCCATAAAGCCACATCCTTTTACAGATTCAAGAAAACCATTAAGAAATTGTTCGCTCTGCATGCTTTTAATTAAATCTAGTGAAATTTCATCACGATACAAGGTGGAAAGAAACTGATATCTTTTTGCCCTTGATTCCATATAATTCTTATCCATAATCTATTGCCTCCTTTAGCAACTAATATTTCAGATTTGCTCGCGCATATACTTAGCCATAAGTGTGCCATTTTTATTAATCATTGAGAAAGAACCAACCGGCTAAAAGCCCAACTATTTGAAAATTAAGGGTATATTGTTGTTTAAAATAGTTAAAATAGTTTAAAGTAAGTGAATTTTTGATTATTTATGAATATTTTTTAACCCGATTTCACTAATTGCTTGAAAATTCGTTTATGATAGGGGTTTCCCTTGTTGAGAATAAAATCTGCAAAATTTTTTACGCAATAAAAATATTGCACTGCACTTTTTTTATTGCACTTATTCTGGTGTTGACAAGGTTGCAACAGAGTAGCAAAATAAGTATAATGTTTTTAAAATCGCATTATACTTCACAGGATTGATTTATGATGATTAAAGACCTTTTTAAATTCTGGACATATCAGGTATTCCTGCCCGGAACTGTTTTACGGGAAAAATATAAGGCATTTAAAGCGCTTTTAATTCAAGATACGCGTGCCCATGAGATCATAGCAGATTTAGAAGAGATCTATTACCAGAAAAAGCAGGTCGATATTCAGGCGGTTGAAAAAAAACACCGCAAGCTTGCTAAATGCGTATCACGGATGGTAGTAAATTTATCAAAGATTTCTCCGGTTCGCTATCATTCTTTAAAAGATTATTTTAAAAAATTTAATTTTTACATTGAGTATATATTGGCTTCTGAGCAATATTCCTTTGCGCCTCCTTTTGTTCTTAATATCAATCCTGAAAGTAATGCTAAAACAGATGGTATTAACCACAACTATCCCCTGATTGCCGGGGGGAAAGCAAATCATCTGTCCATTCTCTGCAAAACCTTGAAGGTCCGGTCTCCAAAGAGTTTTGTCGTGACAACAAACACATTTCGGTATTTTTTGGAATATAATAATCTGTCAAAAGTCATAAACAAACTACTCTCGGAGATAGACATCACACAGCCTGCAAATTTGAACATGATATCACAGGAATTAATCCAATGTATCCTGGATGCTGCTGTGCCGAAAGAAATAGAAGATTTGATAATGGAATGCTTGGGCAGTATGCGGCCCTACAATAAAAGAAGCCCTGTTTTAGCAGTAAGAAGCAGTGCTGTGGCTGAAGATGGTATTTGTTCTTTTGCAGGCCAGTATAAATCAGTTCTTAATGTCCTGCCTGAAAATGTTATCAATGCTTATAAAGAAGTACTGGCAAGCAAGTATTCTCCCCATGCATTGTATTACAGGATAACCAGGGGTATATCCGATACTGACACACCCATGGCGGTACTGATTATGGAAATGATAGATGCCAGGGAAAGTGGTGTAATGTACACCAGGGATATTGAGAATTTTGGCTCTGAAGACCTGGTAATTTATTCAGTAAAAGGTCTGGGAGAGCAATTGGTATCCGGGAAGGCTGACCCCTTCAGTATCAGGGTTAACAGAAGTCCTCAAGGCATGATATCAGCAGGTAATGAAGAGCATAAGCTTGCCAGAGTTGGCCTAGAAATTGAAAATTATTTTGGCCAACCCCAGGATATTGAATGGTGCAGGGATAATGATGGAAATCTTTTTATCTTACAGACAAGGTCGCTATCATTGCACACCGTATATGACTCAGGATTGCCCCCTGAATCAGACATATCGTCACAGAATCAATTGTTGAATGATCAATCAAATATTGATTATAAAGAGAATCCGATCCTGCTTCAAGGGGGCAATAATGCCTCAGCCGGCATGGGAAGTGGAAAAACTTTTCATTTAAAGCACCTGTCTCAATTAGAAGAGGTTCCAGATAAGACAGTCCTGGTAACAAAACATCCATTGCCTGAATTGGTTACTATTATCGGAAAACTGTCAGCAGTGGTCACAGATACCGGCAGTGTAGCCGGACATTTTGCTTCTGTTGCCCGGGAATTTGGAGTCCCCATGCTGGTAAATACCAGCATTGCAACACAAGTTCTGGAGCACGGGAAACTGGTGACAGTCCATGGAGATTTGAAAATGGTTTTTCAAGGTAGTCTTTCTGTCCAGGAAGGCATCCATGATATGCCTGGTGCAGAGTCTGACCCATTTGAAAAAACTCCATTTATGAAAACCTTAAGTTCAGTCATGCAGTTTATTTCTCCTTTGCGGCTTGTTAATCCTTCAAGTAATGAATTTACTCCGGAAGGGTGCCGCTCCTTTCATGATATTATCAGGTTTTGTCATGAAAAAGCTGTTCAAGAAATGTTTTCCCATGGCAGAAGAAAGGGGAGCAGAAAAAAAGGAGCTATTAAGCTTGTATCAGATATTCCCATGCTTTTTTATATTCTGGATGTTGGAGAAGGGATTAAACAAAATTTGCCAGCCTCAAAAGAAGTTCATGTTGATGATATAATTTGTTCTCCATTTCAGGCAGTGTATAAAGGTCTTAGCAATCCCGGTATTAAATGGGAGCAATTCAGCAATTATGACTGGGCAACCTATGATAATATTGTTATGTCAGGAGGCATTATAAGCCCGGATAATGCACAGTTTGGAAGTTATGCCATAATTGCTGCAGATTATTTGAACATCAACCTTCGGTTTGGATATCACTTTGTCATTTTAGATACCTTTTGCGGGCAGAATCCTGAAAAAAATTATATTTTGTTCAGATTTTCAGGCGGTGGTGGCAGTCCCGCCGGTAGAGAGCTTAGGGCGGCTTTTTTGACTGGTGTCCTGACTTTTTTAGGGTTTGTTGTTGAGACCAAAGGAGAAATGGTTGATGGTCAGTTGAAACACGCAGATTTTGAAGAGATAAAAGAAAAGCTTGACTGGGTTGGAAGACTTTTAGGTGCTACCAGGCTCATGGATATGCAGCTGAAAGAGGGGGCAGATATCAATTTGTTTGTTAATAAATTTTTAAATGGTCAATATGATTTCAGGTCTTTTACTGATGATAAAATTGACTGAGCTACTACTTTGGAGATCAAATAATATGTCAGGATATCGGCTATCATGGATTACAGAATCAATTGCTGTGGGATCAGCACCCATGTCCTTTGCAGACTTGGATGATATTAAATCAACAGGGATTGATGCCATCGTAAACCTGTGTGCTGAATTCAGTGATCTCCATGAGTTAGAAGAGACATCCGGGTTTGAGGTTTATTATCTGCCGGTGTGGGATGAGGATGTCCCAGCCATAAAGGAGATGGAAAAAGCACTTGCCTGGCTTGATGAGGCAATTTATCTGGGCAAAAAGGTTTTGATCCATTGCAGGCACGGAATCGGTCGTACCGGTACGTTTCTCACCTCTTACCTTATCCGGCGGGGGCTTGGTTTAAAACTTGCAACAATGGCATTAAAGAAAACAAAAGCCAATCCAACAAGTTATCCCCAGCATAAACTCCTGAAAAAATATCATAAAAAATCGGGAATATTGAAAATCCGGGAACCGTCTCTTGAGAACAAGCATGTGGTTGACTTAGGATTCTGGTTTGCCGAATACGAGGCCTTAATAGCAAAAACAGATGATGATGTAAAAAAAGTGATCCATACACAGGAGAAGGACTCAGGCTGTGGAAAGGGTCTTGATCAATGTTGTTTTGAACCTTTTAAACTCCCATTTATGGAAGTTATTTATTTAAATCATAAGATAAATAAAATATTTAAAAGTCAGCAAAGAATGAAGATGATTGAAAAAGCTGTCCACATACTGCAGAAAAACAGGCAGAACCCTAAAGCCCTGTGCCCGTTAAATATAGAGAACCAATGCAGTATGTATGAGTACAGGCCATTAAGATGTCGACTCTTTGGTGTAGGAAAAGAGATTAACGATGTTCATATTTTACAGACCCTTCTTGAGGATTTGTCAAAAAATGTATTTGTGGCCTTGTCAGGTACTTTCTGGGATAATGACAGATTTGAATTTTCCATGGCCCAAACCGTTTCAGGGAAATATGTCCAGGCGTATTTTGATTTGCTGACAGGCAGCATCACCTGATATGTAGTCAGATTGATTGCAGGCTACATGATTTGGTATGTTTTTTTACATTGCTAACACATGTTCCACTTTTTCTTCCAGCTCTTGCTTGTCAATGGGTTTTACGCAGTACTCCTGAGCCCCAAGTTCTACAGATTCCCTGGCAGTTTCAATGGTGGGATACCCGGTCAGCATGATCACACGGGTAGAGGGTGATCTTTTTTTTAGTTCTTCCAGTACCTCAATGCCGGTCATTTTTTTTAATTTCATATCCAGTATTGCAAGATCAATCTTTTCTGAAACAAGAGAGTCAAGGGCTTCTTCCTCATCTGTAAAGGTTAAAACCGTGTGGCCTTTGCTTTTAAGTATTCTTTTTATAAGATTTGCAGCATCTTCAACATCGTCAAGTACAAGAATTTTAGCCATTGTGATACTCCTTAGTATTTTTCCAATTTATTATTTTTTGATACGGGCAGGGTTATTATAAAAACAGTGTTGTAATCACCGTAGGGCCATGGTGCTTTGTCAGAAGCCTGCCTGGATTCTATTGATTTTGATTCTGCCGGTCTGGAGTCTACCTGGATGGTTCCGCCATGTTCCTCGATAATGCCAAAGGTAACGGACAGACCAAGCCCTGTACCTTTGCCCACACCTTTGGTGGTGAAAAAAGGATCAAACAATTTGTTTAAGTGCTTTACAAGAATGCCTGAGCCTGTATCTGCTATGGTGATGACAAGAGAATGATTCTTTGAATCAAAAAATGTCCTGATACTGACACGACCGTTTTTACCTATGGCATCAAAGGCGTTGTTTAAAAGGTTTATAAATACCTGTTTGATTTTTTCCTCATCTCCCTTTACAGAAGGCAGATCAGTACCAAAATATTTTTCAATTTCTACATGATCAAGGGTAAAGGTGTGTTCAACCATATTGAGTACATCGTCAATGGCGTGGTGAATATCGAATTGAGTGATGGTGCTTTGGATTCGCCTTGAAAACCGCAATAGATCTGCAACGATTCTGCTACAGATTTTGGAATGTTTTTCAATTAGCTGTAAATCTTCTAATACCTGACTGCCCGGTTTTACATCCTCCTGTAGGATCTGGGCATACCCAAGAATAATGCCTAACGGTGTATTGATTTCATGGGCAACACCTGCGGCAAGCTGACCAACTGATTCCATTTTTTGAGCTTGGCAAAGCTGTTCCTGAATTATTTTATTATCTGAAATATCCCTGCCACTGGAGACCAACCCGGAAACAGCGCCATTCTTTTTTAAAATTGGGCTTTTCACAACATGGATCCATTTTTTTCCGGAAGTGTCCATTCCTGTTGTTTCCATGACAAGAGGCTTGCCTGTTTCCAGCACTTTTATATCTTCTTTCAGATAGGTGCTGCCATGGGGAAAATCAAACAGGTCCCTGGCTGTTTTATCCAAAATGTCATGCTGAGTTTTTCCTACCATGGTGCAAAAAGCTTGGTTAACTGATATATATTCTGCTTTTTGGTTTTGCAGAGAAACAAAATCAGGTAAACCGTCAAGTATGGTTTGGAGCAGGGCCTTTTGTTTTGAGACATCTTCCTTGGTAAGATTCAGCTCTGCCAGATGGTTTTTTAATGACAGGATCATATAATCAAAGCTTTCTGCCAGACTTTGAATTTCATTGCCGGCACAAGCCTTGTATACCTTGCATTGTTGGCAAGAGAGGATTTTTTTTGCATAATCACCGGCTGCACAGGTTTTGCAAAGAGTGCCTGCTGTGTACCAGCATCTTTGGCTGGCATTATGATAGGCAGGGCACTCTTTTTGAGAACAGTTCATAATATCCCAGCAGTTTTTTTGTAATACTGGTGCGCTGTGAATATTAAGATCTCCTCGCATGGCCTGTTCCGAGGCTTCATGGAGTTTTTTAATATTCCGGGTCATGGGACGGAAAAGCAAGAATCCTGCAAGAGCTGCAATCAATATCGAAAAAACAGTCGAGAAAAGCGCAGTAAGCATTATCCGGCGGGTAATTTTTTCAACACGGGTTGTTAACAGACCGAGCCTCAGGGTTCCAAGCCTGTTTGTATCAACAAAGATAGGCAATGCATAATCATATACCCGATATTTACCAGTATCCAGATATTGTTGGGAAAAAGTCCTGGCTTCATTCACTTTATTTACATGGATGAGCTGGGCAGGGAAGCCATTATGAAAGGTGTGAATAATGGGGTTACTATCGTTATCCAATACAAAGGTGTAATAAATATCATTGCTTAAAAGAACTGTTTCATCCACAAGTTTTTTCATTGAAAAATAATCCATGGTAAGAATAGGCTCAATCAGCCTTGCTGAAAGATTAACCCCCATTGATACAGCCCGGTTTTTATTCTCTTCAATCATGGTGTCTTGCATGATACTGCTTACAATAAAAAAAGTAACAAGACCCAGAAACATGAGAAGAGAAAACATTACCAGATAGATTTGATTTTTAAATTCAAGTTTTATTTTTCTGATATGAAACATTATTTACTCACTTTAAGGTCGCTTGCCAGTTCTCTTATGGGATCAAAATCAGGATCGCTGGCAGGGATCACCTTTATAAAGTTAGCAGCTTCCAAGATAGAGCGATCTCCTTTTTTATTAAAATCCAGTGCCAACAAAGCTGTTTTGATCTTTTGAATTACTTTAGCATCAAGGTTTTGTCTGGTTGCATATACCCACCCAGGGTATAGAGGAGTGCTGGAAATGACTCGAATATCACTGGTATTTATTCTGCTTGCAACTACGTTAAGAGTTCCTTCACGGATGGTGCCAATATCATATTTTCCGGCATGTACTGCAAAAACAACTTTTTCCTGTTTTGCACCCGGGCCCGGAGCAAATACAATCTCTTTGAAATCCGACTGAAAGATACCATGGGAGTAAAAAAGTCCAAGGGGGAACAGATACCCACCGGCAGAGCCGCGGTCAACAGCTATCCATGTTTTATCCCGGCAATCTTTAAGCGTTTTGATTTTTTTATTGTCTGCCCTGCAAATAACCTGGCCTCTAAAATTTTCCTGATCCTGAATGGTGACAATTCTGGCAAAGGCTTTGGCATTAAATTGATCTGCAATTTGAATATAAATAAACGGATTGGAAAATGAAATATCAACTTTGCCGTTTTTCACCATTGTCACGTGCTGATCAAATGTGTCGGGGAAGATTTGTTTTATATTTAAGCCAGTTTCTGTGCGGAGGTATTTAATAATCTGATGGTGGCGTTTATAAGATGTTGTATGGGAGTACTGCGGCAGGTATGCATATGTAATAACGTCCTGCTCCAATTTAGGTTTGATATGCATTTTTTCATTTAGATCAATTTTTACAGGGCGGTCATCTCTGCTGCATGCCTGGTTAGAGAAAAGGCAGAGGCCAACAATAAGAGTAAGGATTATTTGCCAGTTAAAAAAGGATTTTATTTTTTGGTGCATATTCATTAAGGCATCTTTAAATGTTTGATGAGACAACTTTCTTTAAATCAATACCATATTTTTTCATACGATTCCACACTGTTACCCGATTAATGTCTAAAATTTGTGCCGCTTTAGTCTGATTGCCTCTGGTTACCCTTAATGCTTCTATCAACTGAGCTTTTTCATTTGATTCAACTAAATTAATATCTGAATCAATACTCGAAACATCAACCAGATTCCTATGTGATTGTAAAGGGTTTTTAAGGTTTGTGTTTTGCGGAGAAGTTATCTTCTGGGGCAGGTGTTCAAGCTTGATGGAAAACCCGTCTGTGGTGACAAAGGCAAATTCCATGGCATTCTTTAATTCTCTTACATTACCCGGCCAGGTGTAATCCATAAATAATTCCATGGCGTCATGACTTAACCCCTTGATATCCTTCCCTGTATTTTCATTTAGTCGCTGCATAAATGCATTAACAAGTAAAGGGATATCTTCTTTGTGATCTCTTAAAGGAGGTATATGGATAGGGATTACATTAATTCTAAAAAATAAGTCCTGTCTGAATTCTTTTTTTTCAATCAGCTCTTCTAAGTTCTTATTGGTAGCAGTAATGATTCTTACGTCAGCTTTAATGGGAGAGAGATCGCCCACTCGTTCAAACTGACCTGATTCAAGTACTCGCAGCAATTTGGTTTGAATAGATAAAGGTATATCTCCGATTTCATCCAGGAAAAAATCGCCATGGTTTGCAGCTTCAAACCTGCCGATACGGTGGCTATAAGCGCCTGTAAAAGCTCCCTTGGCATGACCGAATAATTCACTTTCAAGAACAGCTTCGTTAAGGGCTGCACAGTTCAGTTGGATATAGGGGCCTTCTTTTCTGGAGCCACACAGGTGAATAGCAGTTGCTACGAGTTCCTTCCCGGTTCCACTTTCGCCCAGGATAATCACAGGTGCATTACTCTTGGAAGCTTTCTTAATCATATCAAAAACAGTCTGCATTTCCCGGGATTTGCCGATTAATCCCAGAAAGCTGTTGTCATGGTCATATTGCTTTGATAATTGATGGATTTTTTCATCCAGTTTGGTCAGTTCGGAAATATCGGTCAGAGTCTCAACAACTCCAAGGGCAGTGTTGTCATCGTCCCACAAGATAGAGGCATTTTTAAGAACCGGGATCATTGAGCCATCCTTGCATCTGACATGGCAGCTGCATTTTTTCATATCTTTTTGTTCTCTGTCAAACAACTTGCACCAGGGGGCATTGTCATCAGTTCTCAATAATTTTTCACAGGCATCACATTCAAGTATTTGGCAGGACATGCCAATGGTGTCCTTTGCAGTGTACCCGGTCATGGCTTCAAATGCTGTATTAACCATTAGAATGGATCCTTCCGGACCAATAAACATCAGGCCGTCATTGATGGTATTAACAATTTTTTTCCAGAATTTATTGATTTCCTGTTCATCCATCAGTGTGGGTGTCCCTGTTTTAGATATTGTTAATATTAAAGCACAACGATTGTTTAAACAAGTGTTTACTTAACATTAAACACTTGTTTAAACAAGTCATTTTTAATATATCAATTTATTAAATAAAAATAACAAGTTATGTTTATATCACTAAAGTAATATCTTTGGGCACAACAGTTGCACTAAGAGATTCGGGCTAAAAATATTACTGATGAGGTAAGAATGTCTTCAAAATTTGAACTGGATCTTAAAGGTGTTATTGCACCTGTTAGTTTACTGAAATGTAAGAGCTTTCTTAAGACTATGTCCAAAGGAGATGTTGTAAAAGTTTTTATCAATGATGAAGAGGTTATTAAAGATTTGATTCTAATCATGAAACGATCTAACGATTCAGTTCTGCTTTTAAAAAAGAAAAAAAAACATACTTGTATTCAAATAAGAAAAGGTTAAATCAATATAAGGTTAAATAATGTAATGAAAAACAAGGAGGAAAAATGCAACTGACCAGACGGAATTTTTTTAAATTCATGGGTGTGACAGGGGCTTCTGCAGCCGCCGCGCCCTCGTCAGCTCAGGCATGGCAGTCAAAGGCACCACCAGACCCATATGGGTGCCTGGTGGATTTGACGCGATGCATTGGGTGCCGAAAGTGCGAAGAAGGATGCGCCACTGTAAACAAATTACCTGCGCCGGTTAAGGCGACATGTGATTGTACTGTGTTTGAAAAAAAACGAAGACCGGATGTAAACGCCTTTACTACAGTTAACAGGTATTTTTCAGGGAAACTTGATGTTCTGGACAAACCATCGCCAACATATGTCAAGGTACAGTGTATGCACTGTCAGGATCCTGCCTGTGTATCTGCCTGTATTTCCGGAGCAATCACTAAAAAAGAAAACGGTACAGTTCATTATAATGTAGACAGGTGTATTGGTTGCCGGTATTGCATGGTAGCCTGCCCATTTGAGATCCCTGCCTATGAATACCATGATCCAATTACGCCGGAAGTTAGAAAATGTACATTCTGTTTTGACAGGATTTCCAAGGAGGGTGGACTCCCGGGATGTGCTACTATTTGCCCTGTTGAAGCTATTACTTTTGGTAAAAGGGAAACACTTCTAAAACTTGCCAAACAAAGAATCAAAAGTGATCCCAACAAGTATGTAGATCATATTTATGGTGAAAAAGAAGTGGGAGGAACTTCATGGCTTTATGTATCATCCGTTCCTTTTTCAAAACTGAGTTTTCCAGAATTACCTGAAACACCATCTCCTAAGCTTGCTGAAACAATTCAGCATTCTTTGTTCAGTTACCTGTGGTCACCGATTCTTCTGTTCGGATTTCTAGGGGGAATGATGTACAAATTTGATAAGAAAGATGAAAACACACAAGATAAAGGAGGCGCCTGATGGATCATAAAGCAAGTCCTTTAAATAGAAAATTCTGGACCCCGGGAGTATATGTCATGCTGGTTTTTATGATAGCGGGTTTTTTAGCTATCCTTGCACGGTTTACCGGTGGTATCGGATATGTGTCTAATCTCTCTGCTGCACGACCATGGGGACTGTGGGTAGGAGTGGATGTGGCAACCGGCGTGGCTCTTGCAGCCGGTGGTTTTACAACTGCTGCCCTTGCACATATTTTTGGCCGCCACTCATATGAACCTGTTATTCGACCGGCTCTTTTGACAGCAATGCTGGGATACACCTTTGTTGTCCTGGGACTATTGGTTGATATTGGTCGATCATGGGCTATCTGGAAACCTGTATTTTTCTGGAATACCAATTCTGTATTATTTGAAGTAGCCATGTGTGTAATGGTTTATTTGCATGTGCTCTATTTTGAATTTATCCCTATTGTGGTGGAACAGTTTAAAGACAAGGTTCGTTTACCGGGAATTCTGGAATTGTTGAACGGACCTATAGAGATGTTTTTAAAAGTTGCAGATGTCGTTGCAAGCAAGATGATGTGGATTTTGATTATCCTTGGGGTGGTACTTTCCTGTATGCACCAGTCCAGCCTTGGATCTCTCATGCTAATAGCACCTACAAAGATCCATCCATTGTGGTATACACCGATTATGCCGTTATTGTTTTTAGTGTCAGCTTTTGCAGTTGGATATCCAATGGTTGTGTTTGAGACAACACTTGTGACATCATCATTTAAGCTTGATTCTGAAATGAGCATACTGACACCATTGACCAGAATTACGATATTTTTGCTGGGATTATACATGTTGTTGAAATTCGGCGATATGTTTGTCAGAGGAACTTATGTGTATCTGCTGGATGGTACTTACCAGACAAATTCATTTATTGTTGAGGTATTGTTTGGTATCTTGGTACCATGGCTTATGCTTGTATCTACAAAGATCAGGCAGACACGAATAGGTGTTTTTACCGCAGCCACAATGATTGTATTCGGAGTCGCGCTTAACAGGATTAATGTTTTTATAGTAGGATATACATCTCCTATCACAGAGGGCGGATATTTCCCTTCCATTGTTGAAATTTTTGTGACCTTAGGATTAATTGCGACTTTAATGTTTATTTATCGTTTTGTGGTAACTTTCTTGCCGGTTCTTCAAGCAGCACCAGAGCCTATCACATCTGAGGAGGTATCATCATGATAAAGAAAATTGTTTTTTATTCAGGTCTTATGATTCTGGTAGCTGGATTGAGCATGGCTCAGGTCTGGAAAGCACCGGATCAGGAAAAGGCAAAAGAAAGAGCCAAAGAACGGGTCAAGTTCGTGAAAGAGTATAAGAATGAGGATATTATTCTTCATAAAATGGCTCTGGTTGAAAAAGGAATAACTCATAAAGATATCACTGAAAATTATTTCTTATTGGACAGCCCGATCATTAAAGAACGTGAAGACCATTACGGTCCTGTTCGATTTGCTCATAAAAGACACGCTGCCCTGATCGAGGATTGTACTGCCTGTCATCATTACAGGCCAAAAGATGAATCAATGTCTGAAACTACCCGATGTTCTGCTTGTCATCAGGATTCATTTAATCCGGAGCATCCTGAAAGAATTGGTTTGAAGGCAGCTTTCCATCAACAATGTACCGAGTGTCATCAGGAAAAGCAGGACGGTCCTGTTACTTGTACTGGTTGTCATTTAAAGAATGTTCCGGATCATAAAGATCTTGTTAAACTTGCAGATGGTGCAGATGCCTTTGAGGTAACTGCCGAATGTCTCAGGTGCCATGATCAGGCAGGTGAGGACATGCTTAAGACAGCCCATTGGAACTGGCGGGGTCCATCGCCTTTTACTGTTGAACATCGAAAGGATGTTCAGCATGGTAAAGGAACCACTGCACTGAACAACTACTGAATTAGTCCAATAAGCAACGAGGCTCGTTGCACAAGTTGTCATGCAGGATACGGTTGGAAAGATGATTCTTTTGATTTTACTGATAAAAAAAATATAGATTGTCTGGTATGTCACGATACTACCGGTAAATATAAAAAAGCACCTCCTGGTGCTGGTATGCCGGCAAAAGATGTAGATTTGAAAATGGTGGCAGAGAATGTCGGGCACTCAAGCCGCGCTACTTGCGGAACATGTCATTTTAATGGTGGAGGAGGAGATGCAATTAAGCATGCTGACCTTTCACGGCAGATGCTGGAACCTAGTAGAGATTGTGATGTGCATATGGGAGGTTATGATTTTTCATGCGCAGAATGTCATAAAACCACTAATCATAAAGTAAAGGGGCGTAGTTCTTCATCAGCAGCATCAGAAGGAGAAATTTCCTGCCTGGATTGCCATTCTGACGAACCCCATTATTGTGGCAGTGTTCTGGATCATCACTTGAATAATCATGTGAAAAGTCTTGACTGTAATACATGCCATTCTCCTGTATATGCCAAGTGTAAACCTACCAAAACCTGGTGGGACTGGTCCAAAGCAGGTGATAAAAAGCGTAAACCTGTAAAAGATAAATATGGTCAGCCTGATTATAATTATAAAAAGGGTGAATTTAAATGGAAAGAATCTCCTAAGCCTACATATGCCTGGTTTAATGGTTATATGAATCGTGTATTAATAGGAGAAAAGGTTGATCCTCTCCAAGAGATTATTAACCTTACAAGTCCTGTGGGCTCTATTAAAGATCCTACTTCTAAAATTACTCCTTTTAAATTAATGAAAGGTGTCCAGGCAATTGATGCAGAACATGATTATTTTCTGATTCCTCATTTGTTTCCGAGGGACAAAGAGGACAAAACTGCGTACTGGAAACACCTTGATTGGGACAAAGCTTTTGCCGATGGTATGGATGTTGCCAAACTTGATTACAGTGGTACATTCAAATGGAAAGAAACCTGGATGTACTGGCGACTTGAACATGAAGTCATGCCGGCAAAATCAGCATTGTCCTGTGTCCAATGTCATGACAGCCTGCAAGGTGAAAGAACTTGCAACCGTTGTCATCAGGATAGCAAGGATGTTGACTTTAAAAAAGTTGTGAATGCAGGAACAAATTTTGAAGCCATGAAAGCCAAAGGTCGAGATGTCGGAGAATTAATCGGTACTACTGATTATATTGACTTCAAAGCTCTTGGATATAAAGGTGACCCCATAATCCACGGTGGTAGATTTAAAAAACTGCCAATGGGATATAAGAAACATTAGTAACTTATAATCTGTTCTAACAATCTAAAGTGCCGGTATCTTGCCGGCACTTTTTTTTTAACCTGCCTTACCTCCTACTGAATGTTATTTGAACAGCAGTATTTTCAAAAGCTATGTGAGAAATTATTATTCAAAGATAATGTGTTGTTTTAGATGATACATTAAAGTGCTTTTTCCGTTTAGGTTTTAAATTTTTAAAATACAAAAAATTTAGAAGATGCTCTCCAAAAGCACTTTAATGCACCATCAAGCCGACCTTGACAATTTGCAACACTTTTACCATCAGCCCAACGAACAGCTGTAAAAGGAGTTGCGCAGCGTAGCGAGTAAATTCCTTTTACAGCCTGTTGTCGATTCGTATTTTTATTTTTGAAAGTGAGCAACTTCAATTTCAT
>JAIOSM010000181.1 GCA_021107575.1 Desulfobacteraceae bacterium
AAGAAATTCTCATATCACCGAGTTCAATTTCATTTTCCTTTTCATGTGGAAACTCAATGATCGGCATATTCTTTTGTGAACAAATTTTCATAAGATCCCTATAGCTCTCGGTTTCTCTTGTATCAAAATTTTTAATCAATTGCTTTACGTGAAAATTCTCAACAATATAGACAAGACCATTCATATGATCTTTCTCAGGATGAGTTAAAATCACGGCATCAAGCATTAAAATTTTTTTATTCCACAAAAATGGTGCTACAATATGTCTTCCTGTGTCAAATGTAGAGCTATATGAAAATCCGCCGCCATCAACCAATATTATCGTTCCTTCTGGCCCCTCAATTAAGGCGCTGCTACCCTGCCCGACATCCAAAACTGTGACTTGCAAATTTTTATTAAAGTATCTTTGTTGTACTACAAAACCTGTATGCCCTGCAAATATAAGAATCGAAAAAACTATAATATAAATACCTTTTTTATTTTTCTTTAAAACAACAAGAAAGGCACCAAGGATAAATGCATAGTAGCAAATTATTTCAATTAAGTGAGGAGTTACACACTTTGCCCAGGTAAAAGAAAGCAAAGAAAGGTATTCAACAAAAGATATTGAAAAAGATAAAACAGGAATGGATATTTTAATCAGAAAAGCAGCAATTACTTCAGAAAATGGAAAAATAAACAAAGCGGAAAGTCCAAGAGGAACTATAATAAAACCAATAGTCGGAATTATTACAAGATTTGTAGCAAGTTGTACAAATGAAACAATATTAAAATAATGCATAACTAAAGGCATAGTTCCTAAACCCGCTGAAAAGGAAACAATCATAAACATACAAAGTTTGCTTAACAAATTCTTTTTTTGAAAAAAAGGCATATCTCTTGTGGCATATAGTCCTAAGACAATGAATAAAACTGCTGAAAAGGACAGTTGAAATGAAATAGCAAAAAGAGCACAAGGATCAATAAGAAGTATTATTATTGCCGCTGCTGCCAGTGAATTCAAAACATCTTTTTCCCTTTCAATCACAAAAGAAAACATATAGATGGATATCATAATAAAAGCTCTCTTGGTTGAAGGAGAGAAACCTGACAGGCACGCATAAAATAACAAAGGAATTAATGTTGCCATTGCTGCATATTTACCTGCAAGCCCGCGTATCAGTAGAGGCTTGAAACATGAAAAAAGGCTATTGAACATAAAAAAAAAGATCGCTGTCACGATTGAAAGGTGAAGACCGGAAATAGCAAGAATATGGCTCGCACCTGTTTTTGAAAAATCATCTTTAAGTTTATCAGGAATAGAATCCCTAAGCCCGGTTGTAAGGGCACTCAATATTGAGGCAGCTTTATCATTGCCCGTTGATTTGTTAATAAACTCTGAAAAATCACCTCTGATTTGGTTGACTTTTCTTATCCATTTTGTTGAAAGGCTTTGCTGGTTGCCTTTATCACAAATTCGAATTTTGTTCCCGCTTATATAGGAGACACCTGAAACACCTTTAAAAGAAAGATATTTAATATAATTAAACCCTCCGGGGTTTGAAAAATTCCTTGGTTTTTTGATTGACCCTTTAAAGCATATCAAATCTCCATATTGTAATTTTGGCGTTCCCCGGTAACTATATAAGTCTATTCTCCCTGTAACTTTCTTTGCTTTATTACTCTTTTTACTTTTTATTTGAACTATCTTCAGAACAAGCTTTGTTCGAATATTTTTATGCTTTGGTTTTGAATCAACTATCCCGAAAATTTGAAGCTCTTTTTCACCAAAATATTCTGAAATTTGCTTTTTTCCAAAGTTTTGCGGCAAATGAGGTATTATGGAAATAAAACCAGTGGAAAAAATAAATATGAACAAAAAAATAAAACTCTTAAAATTAGCTCCATTTTTGCAATAAAGAAATAATAATAAAGAAAGGATTGATGTTATAAAAGCAAAACTAGAATATGAAACAATGATGTTACCGGCAATTATTCCTAAAGCTAATAACAGTGCCGGGACAGCTAGTGGAGGATTGAGTGTGATTTCTCTTTTTTTCACATACTCCTGAAATTATTTAGTCTCACATATCTCAGTTATCACGTATTCGTCTTATATCTGCACCAATCTGCAAAAACTTCTTTTCAATGGAGTCATAACCTCTATCCATATGATAAACTCTACTTATTGAAGTTGTTCCATGGGCCATTAGCCCTGCAATTACCAAAGAAGCACTCGCTCTAAGGTCAGATGCCATAATTTGTGCGCCCTGAAGTTTTTTAATCCCTCTAACCCTTGCGTAATTACCATCAGAAATTGAGATGTCAGCACCCATACGCAAAAGTTCATTGGCATGGGTAAATCTGTTTTCAAATATTGTTTCATGAATCATGCTGCTACCATCAGCAATAGTCATCAATGCCATAAACTGTGCCTGCATGTCGGTGGGGAAACCGGGATAGGGAAGAGTTTTAATATCCACGCTTTTGACTTTTTTTATTCCTCTTACCCTTAAAGAATGATCACTGACATCCACCATAGTGCCTGTTTCTCGCAACTTACTGATAATACCGCCTATATGGTCAGGATTACATCCCTTAATCACTACATCGCCACAAGTTGCAGCGGCAGCGACCATATATGTTCCTGCCTCAATTCTGTCAGGGATAACTGAAAGCTCTGTTGACTTGAGTGCTTTTACGCCTTTGATCTGAATAATTGCTGTACCGGCCCCTTTAATATCTGCGCCCATTGAGTTAAGCACTTCAGCCAATGCTAAAATCTCAGGTTCTCTGGCTGAATTTCTTAAAACAGTTACCCCTTTTGCAAGGGTTGCAGCCATCATGATATTTTCGGTCCCGGTTACTGTGGGAGTATCAAAATAAATTTCACTGCCAGTTAATCGTTCAGCTTTGGCTTCAATATAACCATGTTCAATACTTACATCTGCGCCAAGACTTTCCAACGCTTTAAGATGCAAATCAACAGGTCTTGCTCCAATGGCACACCCACCCGGCAAAGAGACTCTTGCATATCCAAATCGAGCTACTAATGGTCCTAACACAAGAATAGATGCCCGCATTTTCCTTACAAGATCATAATCTGCCTGGGTGTTATTGATAGTTGAACCATCTATCATCACATGATTGCCATTGAACTCACATTTGGCACCAAGGTTTTGAAGAAGAAGTAAGATACTTTTAATATCCATAAGGGATGGAACATTTGTAATCGAAGTTTTTCCATCAACTAAGATAGTAGATGCAATAAAAGGAAGGGCTGCATTTTTAGCGCCGCTAATGATTACTTCACCTTCAAGTTTATTGCCACCTTTTATTTCAATTTTATCCATAAAATTCTTTTACTATTTATAATAAGAAAATTAAAAAAGGGCTTTAAGCAAAGTACCTAAAACCCCTTTTTTGTATCTATGGTACCTGGGACGAGAATTGAACTCGTACAGAGATTACCTCCGAGGGATTTTAAGTCCCTTGCGTCTACCAGTTCCGCCACCCAGGCATAAGACCAAATATAGACCAAGCATAAGCCAAGTACATGT
>JAIOSM010000309.1 GCA_021107575.1 Desulfobacteraceae bacterium
TCACCACTGTGGCCGGAACAGGAGAAGAAGGATTTAGTGGAGACGGAGGCCTCGCTACCGAAGCGAAACTTTATGGGCCAAATGGAATTGTTGTTGATCAACAAGGCAATCTCTTTATTGCTGACACTAATAATAATCGCATCCGTAAAGTAAATACTAACGGTATTATTACAACTGTAGTTGGAAGCGGAGATTTTGGGTACGGCGGTGATCAAGGACCTGCAATTAATGCAAAACTACGGTCTCCAGCAGGCATAACAATTGACCAGGAAAACAATCTTTTAATTGCTGATGGCAACAATCACTGTATCCGAAAAATAGGACCTCCCTCTACATTTTTAAGTGCACAGTCTCCTGGGGATATCCCTTTTGCTGATAAAAACGGTTTAGGTTATATAATGGATAGTACAAGTAGACATAAAAAGACTATCAATCTTGATACTGGAAAAACTTTATATACTTTTGAATATGAAACTTTTAATGATAAAAAATATTTAATATCTATTACAGATCAATTTGATAATCAAACAACTATTAACCGAGATATTGATGGTACACCAACCTCAATAGTTTCACCTGATGGTTTGGAAACATTATTAACCATTGATACGAATAATCATCTGACAAGCATTACAAACCCTGACAATGGTATTTATAACTTTACCTACTCTTCAGGAGGATTGCTACAGCAGAAAAATGAACCCAATACAAATACCTATAACTATTTGTTTGATCAAGGAGGTAGAGTTACTGACTTTCTTAATGAAGAAAACGGGCATGACCAATTTCAAAGAATAATTGATAATGATGGTACAAGGCATAATTATATCACCACAGCAGGAAACAACCAAACATCACATGAAGACTTTGTTTTCTCAACAAATAAATACACCTCAAAAACTATTACTCCATCAGGCGATGAAATAAATTACACTAGATCATCAGACAGATTATCTGCTCAGACAACATCCCTTTGCGGTAATTCTTTTGATTATAAGTATGATGTTGATCCTGAATACAAATATGATTTTGTAAAAGAGATTATTAAATCAACTCCTTCTGGTCTTGCAAAAATAATCCAAAATACAAGATCATATGTTGATACCAACAGCGATGAAATCCCAGATCTGATCACAAAAAATCTATCAATAAACAATAAAACAATTTCAATTGTACGTAATACCCTTTCTTCAACTAAAACAATCACCTCTCCTGAAGGAAGACAAGCAACTCTCACCTACGATCCTGACACCCTTGTAATTAATACCTTTTCGATACCAGGGCTCAATCAAACTGACTATCTCTACAATACAACCGGTCGTATAGAATCCATAACCACGGGAACAAGAACGGTCAGCTACACCTATGATTACAATGGATATTTTGATTCTGTAACAAATCCTGAAAACCACACAACAAGCTATGTCAATGATAAAGCAGGAAGAGTGACATCAGTTCACCGGTCTGACGGTTCTACCCTTGAATTTACCTACGATAAAAACGGTAACATGACAGTCCTTACAAATCCTGATACCATTGATCATATATTTGGATATAATAAGGTCAGCCTGTGGAACAATTATATTACACCGCTAAGTGGCAGCTACTCTTATACCTATGATAAAGACAGGCGCCTGATTCAAAAAGATTTTCCTTCAGGAAAAGCAATCTATTTTGATTATTCTGACCCTGATAATCTTTCTGATAAATCAAGATTATGGACAGTGACTACACCTGAAGGCGCTATTAACTTAACTTATAGTTGTTCAACCAAGATAGAAAGCATCGCCAAAGGTACAGAATACATAAACTATACCTATGACGGCAGTTTAATCACTTCAGAATCTTTTTCAGGATTAATAAATCAGACACTGACTCTTACATACAATAATGACTTTAATGTTGAGACCTTCACCTATGCCGGTGATACTGTGAGTTATGCCTATGATAATGATGGATTACTTACAAGATCAAGAGATTATACCATTTCCCGCAATGCTCAGAATGGTTTGCCAGAATCCGTGACTGATAACACTCTTACTTTAAACAGAACATTTAATGCCTATGGGGAATTATCTCAAAAGAGTATTAATGTTAATGCAAATAATCTGTTTGAACTGAACCTTGCAACAGATAACAATGGAAGAGTCACCACCAAAACAGAAACCGTAGAAGGAACCAACTCAAGCTATGCCTATACATATGACCAACTGGGAAGATTGCTCACAGTCACCAAAGATGCAGCCCTTATTGAAGAATACCGATATGATTTAAAAGGCACCCGTAATTATGAGATGAATACCCTCCGGGGCATAACAGGCAGAACCTTTACATATTCTGATGAAGATCATCTCTTAACAGCCGGGAGTAACACTTATCAATATGATTTGGACGGATTTTTGACTTCAAAAACAATTGGTTCAGATAACACAACATATACTTATTCTTCCAGAGGAGAGCTTTTAAATGTTACATTGCCAGACTCAAGATATATAGAGTATGTGCATGATCCCACCGGCAGGAGAATTGCAAAAAAAATAGATGGAGTCATTGCAGAGAAATATTTATGGGCAGGCAAGACAACCCTGCTTGCAATTTTTGATGGAAGCGATAATCTAACTGCCAGATTTGAATATGCTGATGGTCGAATGCCTGTTTCTATGGTGAAACAAGGTATAAAGTATTACCTGATTTATGATCAGGTTGGATCATTGAGGGTTGTTTCTGACAATGCAGGCAACATTGTAAAACAGATTGATTATGATTCCTTCGGGAACATAATCACCGATACCGACCCGACATTTACTATACCCTTTGGTTTTGCAGGTGGTTTACATGATATTGATACAGGTCTTGTAAGATTTGGGTATAGAGACTATGATACAGATATTGGAAGATGGACTGCAAAAGACCCCATCCTCTTTGCAGGCGGAGATAGTGATCTTTTTGGATATTGTTTGAGTGACCCCGTGAACTTTCTTGATCCAGATGGACAATTCGCTCAAATAGCAATAGGTGTATTCGCAGGAGCCTATGGTGGATTTTTAAGTGGTGTGCAGTCTGGCAATATAGGAAATGCCCTACTTGCTGGAGTAGCCGGAGGTCTTGTAGGTGGAGTCGTTGGAGCAATCCTCCCAACGGCATCTGGCGCAGTAGGTGGAATGGTTGGTGGGTTTGTTTCTGGGGCTCTTGGCGGTGCTTTTGGTGGTGCAACCGGCAAAAAACTTAATGATCCATGTGCTTCTTTAGCCGATGTAGGTATGGCTGCAGTAAAAGGTGGAGGGATTGGAGCCGTTACAGGGACGATAGGAGGTGGGCTAAGCGGGGCAGCGGCAAGTATTGGCGCAACAGGAATTGGAGTTGATATCGGAATTGCAAATATTACAGCACCAATTGGATGGGGCATGAGTCTTGATTGGTAAAAAACACCGTTAAAAAGTATTGCAATTTTAGGGGTAGTAATTGTATGGTTAAAAAAAATCGAAAAGGACAATACATATTCTATGCACCAAAAATAGAAAGATTTATCGGTAATCATTTTGAAAAAAGCAGTATCTTTTTTATGATAATTACCATTCTTACTTTTCTATTTTATAAAGACGATATAACAATAATTTCTGTATTATTTATTTTTTGTTTTATTATTTCCGGAATGTTTATCTTTATAAAAATTCAGCAAAAATTTGCTTATAAAATTATTGTTGACTCAAATTCTCACAATATGCAGTTCCATATGTATCGCAGCAATGACATAATCCAAATAAATTTCCATGAATTATCTAATATACGTGTTAATGGATACGTTATATTTAAATTGACCGATAGAAATATTTTTTATAAAGACATACAAAACCATAAATTATTTAAGTGTATTAATAGGATTAAAAAAATTAAATGGGGTGTTTTGTGCATTGTTTGGGGACCTAACAAGAGGGTAAGAGACAAAATTAAACAAGGGTAGTGATCCTTCTTTGAATTTATAGACACAAGATCAGGCTACATTTTCAAGGAAAGATCAGTAGGCGTTTTTAAGTGTGATTTACCAAATTCTGGCCGTACACTTTGCTGAATTAAACATCATACGATTTAGCTCACTTTTGCCAAAAAAAATTACAAGAATTATTTCTTTGAATTAAATCCTTTGAAAAGCCGTCAGGTTCTCTTAGGATTTAAACAATTTTTAACGTTTAATTTCAACGAACTTTTTATTTTGGATGGTCAGATAATAAAGGTCTTTGTGAAGTTCACCTTTTTCATCAAAATATGTTTTCCCGGTAACGCCATCAAAGACATTGCTGCCGGCGATTTGATTTCTCAGTCCTTCTCTTGTGTCTACTTCATCACTACCAAGTATTTCAAATAATATTGAAGCTGTATCATATGCTATTGCCTCAATAAATCCAGGGGCATTACCATACAAATCTTCAAAGTTCTTTGCAAACCTTTGTACATTTTCATTTTTGCTTTCAGAAAAATACCCTTCCATTATTACAGCATTATTATTGTAACCAGCTGCATCTTCCAAAAGGTTTTGTCTATGCCATAATTTAGTACCAAGCAGATAAACATCTTTTATATCATTATATACCAGCTGGGGAAGAATTTGAGCGACATTGGTTGAAGTATCCGGAATAAAGATTGCTTTAAAATCAACTTCTTTCTCTTTTTGCTCTTCTTGTTCCTCTTTTTTTAAATCATCTTTACCAGTATAATATTCTCCGGAAATTTTCTTTAACTGTTTAGCAAAATCTGTATCTTTAGGATCATATGATTCTACACCTCTTATTTCTCCTCCTACCAGATCAACCATATCCCAGAAAAGGTTCATATATTTTATCCCATATCTGTCTTCAGGATAAAGGATAGCAAAATTTTTCACGTTAAGATCAGCAAAAGCATAAGAGACTAATGCTTTTGTTTGAAGTTCAGGTGTAATAAAATTTGAGAATATATACTTTTCTTCTAAAATGTTTAATTTTTTCTGAGTCATTGCAATCATTGGTGTTTCATTTGTTTCAGCAACAAAGCCTGCTGACGCCGCAGTTACCATTGGTCCTATTATTGCTGAAACTCTTTTTTCGCAAAGTTCTTCAGTGCATGCAACAGCTCTTTTCTTATCTCCACCTGTATCTTTAATTAAAATAACTAACTTTTTATTATATTTTTCCTGAAAATCTTGTAGAGCAAGTTCAATCCCACTCAAAGCTCTTTGACCGAATTCCCCGTATTTACCTGAAAGTGGAAGAAGGCAGCCAATTAAATTGTTGTTGAACATATTCTCTTTTGCAAGTCTCAACAACTCACATACGTCAGCATAATGATCATGAACTGGAAATTTAGTTTCAAAAGAAGTAAAAATATGTTTTGCCTTTGAAAAATCTTTTTCCATCATATAATTCAAGCCAATCTCATATATTAAAAACGGCTCAAGTTCAAGGAACACGTCCATTTCATATAATTCTTCAAGCAACAAAGGATCAACAATAGAAAAAAGGTTATTAATTTTGTCCACAAGTATGGGTCTTTGAGAAAATGTAGCTATGGTTAAAGTTCGATTATACACAGCAAATGTTTTTTTTATTTCTCCTTCAGATAAAAACTTTTCAGATTCTTGCATCAAAATTTTAAAAAGCATTTCCTGTTTTTCTTCATCAGATAAGTCAAGCCCTTCTATATCAAGGAGATCTTGCTCTGTAATTGGGCTTTCAATGGGTTTTTCAGCTGCAGAAGGTTTTTCAACTTTTTTTTCTGCACAAGAGGAAAATATAAAAATGAAAACTATTGCGATTAGAAGAAATAATAAACTATTTTTTTGTAAAACCTTGCTCTTCATAATATAGAAAATCTTTTATAAGTTAAATAATTAATAAATATTAATTTGCTAGAATATATAAAAAAATAAGATATGTCAAAGATGTCACTTCAAAAAATTGAGTACCAACTGAGATGCCTTTTCAAATTCATCAGGTGTAAGCCAGATGATATTCTTTTCTTTTTTAAACCAGGTAAACTGTCTTTTAGCAAATCGTCTTGTATCACGTTTTAAAAGACGAAGAGTTTCATCATAATCTGTGATATCACTAAAAAAGTCACAAATATGCTTATACCCTATAGACTGCATCGATTTTAATTTGTTTGAATATCCCATATTTAAAAGTTCTTTTACTTCATTTAAGAATCCCAGATCAATCATTATATCGACTCTTTTGTTAATACGATCATAAAGCTTTTCTCTATCCATATATAACCCGATTTTCAGATAAGAGTAGCGATTCTCTTTAAATTCATGTTGCTTGAGCTGTTCGGATTTTATTGTACCGGTACTTTCATAGACCTCAAGGGCATTTATTACTCTGAAAGAATCATTAGGATGCAGTTTGTCCGCAATAGCAGGATCTATTTGTTTTAATTTCTCATATAGAGAATCACTTCCAAGTTCATCCAGCTCTTTAGTAAGCTTAAATATAATATCTGGGTTAGATTCCCTGGATTTAAAAAGACCATAAAGGAGCGCTCTTATGTAGAGGCCTGTTCCACCAGCCACAATTGGCAGCCTGTTTCTTGAAACAATATCTGAAATTGCTTTATCAGCAAACTTAATATATTTACCAGCGTCAAAATCTTCATCAGGTTCTATGACATTAATTAAGTGATGCACAGCCATTTTTAGCTCATCAGCATCAGGGGTGGCAGTACCAATATCCATTTTTTTATAAACCTGCATGGAATCAGCACTTACAATTTCTCCGTGGAATTTGCTGGCAAGTTTAATGGCAAAATCGGTTTTCCCGATCCCGGTTGGACCACATATAACTATTATCTTTTTTTTCATATTGTTTTAAACTAATATCTTCTTTATTAAACTTAATAAACATACAATCAAAAAGCTTGGAATTAAAGACTTTTCAATAATTAATTTAATTTTCTATATTGACATGCAGCCATTTAGTTGTTAACATATGAACAAATGCTCATATGAAGAGGTGTTAAATGGATATATGCCAAGAAAAATGTATTAACAGAGAAAAGGTTGAAAAAACAATAAAAACTATTCCAAATCCGGAAGAGACTATACAAATGGCGGATATTTTTAAAGCATTAAGTGATCCGTCCAGACTAAAAATTGTCCTTGCGCTCTTAAATCAGGAACATTGTGTCTGTGATATTGCTGTGATCTGCAAGCAGACAAATTCGGCCATATCCCATCAACTGCGTATTTTGCGTACATTGAAAATTGTAAAAAATCGAAGAGAAGGTAAAACTGTATACTATTCTCTTGAAGATGACCATGTCATCTCTTTGATTACCATGAGCCTTGATCATGTGAGGCACTAAAATTAAGGATACATCTATTATGATGATAATATATAAAATTTTAATTGAATCCTGGAATATCTACCTGGATGTAGCTATTTATATGCTGTTTGGTTTTTTTGTAGCTGGTATCCTCTATGTCTTTTTTAAAGCAGATAAAATAAAAAAATATCTTGGAACCGGTAAGATCAAACCAGTTATTTTATCAGCGCTCTTTGGAATCCCCATTCCTCTATGCTCCTGTGGTGTTGTGCCAGTTGCTGCCGGCCTAAAAAAGCAGGGAGCAAACAGTGGA
>JAIOSM010000105.1 GCA_021107575.1 Desulfobacteraceae bacterium
ATTGTGATATAATAGAAACTGGCAATAAAAGCTGGAGATTAAAGAACAGAAAATGATATTTTTTTTAACTTTAGGGGGGTCAATATTGGACGCTGACAGGGGGTCATTTTTGGATGCTGATTGACAATCAGCATTTTTTTCAATAGCGATGTCAGCAAAGGAAAAGTAGTTTTGGATATTTTTATAAGCCATGATGCCTCCTGAGAGTTGATTTTATAAGGGCATGATAGCACTAATATCAAATAAATTCAATAAGATATAACGAATTTGACTACAAAAAATCATAAAGACTAATAAAAAAATAAAGCTTCACAGAAGTTGCTTAGGAAAGATTTAAGCACTCGTGCAAAGGTCTGAATGACTAACCTGATTGATATCATGTTCAGGCGGTTTACCTTTAATCTTAGAAAGGGGGCTAAGATTCTTAAGATTATTCCAGTGTTAATAGACAGGTGCGCCTCTGAACACAAAAATCAGAACAAAGGGCCTCAGATTGAGGCAAAATCCAACTGATAATCAGCCGGATGGATATTGATCAAAAAGTATTCTGTTAAGAAAATTTTTTCAAAACATCATATGTTGCTTGTAAATATCCATACCCATATTTTCTGTCTGGCTCTAGATGAGTTCCTTCTGCCCATTCGTTCCATGCATTTATAAACACCAATGTTTCGCTTTCATTTTCATTTAAACTTGCATTAGAAACTATATGTGAAAGCCATCTTTTATAATCTTTTAAGGAAAAGTTATGAAATATATGGCTATGGCTTTGTTTTCTAGCTGTGTTGTCCCAAGAGAGCATCGCTGTCCTGAATAATTTAAATTTTGGCTCTTGAAATTTTAAGCAATTATCAACGACCTGTTTATAATCGTATATAATTCCATTGAATCGCTCATTTATGATATTAAGCTGATCATTTACTGATGTGCTTGATACTGTGTGTGGGGGAAACTCCATAGCAGCATCAAAACCAAATTTTTTAGGAGATTTTATCCCAAATGTTTGAGCACAGACAAGATATATACCATCAAAACCTGCTTCTTTTAGCTTTTTCCTCCATAATTTTCCGATCCTTTTTATATTTGGGATGATATCTGCTCTATAGATCATCAAAACAGGTTTATTATTAATTCTTATATATCTTTTATCTTCAAAAAATTTATATAGGCTTTCGATAAATTTTATGGAATCATTTTCCGAATGATTTTGAGCTATTAATATATCATTTTCTTGCCCATCCCATTTTCCAGTCCAATTCTCATTAGCCCATGTAATGCAAAACTCAATATCAACTTCTTTATGTTTTAATAATATTTCAAAAGGTTTATGCATTAACAGTTTCCCATCAAACCAATAATAATAAAAATTAAATCCTCCTATACCATAATTTTTAGCTAATTTTGCCTGTTCAATCATATTTTCAGGCAACCTAAGATCGTAAAAACCTAAATGTATGGGTAAATGCGGCTGATAATGATTTATATAGTTCGGCTTAGCTTTAGTTACATTGGTCCACTCAGTAAACCCCTTACCCCACCATCTGTCATTTTCTTTAAATGGATGAAACTGTGGTAAATAAAATGCAACTGCCTTAATTCTACTATTAAACTGTTTATGCTCTCTGTAACCAGAATATTCATTCTCTATTTCTTTATTTTTTGTTTCTATACATTTTAAATCGTGATAGGAAGCAGCCATTCTTCTTTTTTCATTATGCTGAAAAAATTTTTCGAATAGGCTCAAAGATTTTTTTAGTACACGATTATACTTTGTTGTAAGATTTTTAAAATACCGAATCATTTTCTTATAAAACCAATGCTTTTCAAAAATCGATTATTTTGTAAAGAATGCAATTGACGAACAATACGACGGAGAGGTCCTGTTAAACGCCAGCTTTTTGAATTATAAATTTCCTCTATTGTCTGATCCCGATCAAATAATAACTGTCTCATAGAAACAATCCTTCGCTCTTTTTCAGCAATTTTTTTATTGAGATGGTAGAGTTTCTGTTTCATGGCTGGATCCAATTTGGCTGGCAATTGAGTTATTACTTCAGATTCATTGGCGAATTTTTCTGCGACTGTCTCTTCCTTATCACCAACTGAGTCGGTTAGTTGCAAGGCAGAACGAGTCGCTTCCAAATATCCTCGTCCGTATTTTTGATCTGGTTCCAGATGATTACCCTCTGCCCACTCATTCCAGGCATTAATAAATACTATCTTTTCATCTCCAGCCAACCGTTTTTCCGTTGCTTCTATAGTACGCTCAAGCCAATTTTTATACTTTTCCGGATTCGAATTCAGAAAAACATGAGCCCCTTCTTTTATGCGAGCTGTATTATCCCAGGATGGCGTCACACACTGGAACCATTTATAATCTGGTGTCGATTTAGCAAGCATTGTTTTCATAAGTTTATCATAAGTATGGATATAGTTGTTTGCATAAACTTCATCAAACTCCTCCAGCTCTTCATCTGATTCAGGACCCCTTTTTGAATAGGTTTTTAACCGCGGGCCCTTGTTCCACCAATCCGGTGCGAACTCAAGGGCAGCATCAAAATTAATTTCAGCCGGGTCACACTTCCCTATGCTCTCAATACGGATAAGGTAGAGTTCACCTATCCCAGCTTTTCGGGCCTCCTCGCGCCATATTTCCGCGGTTTTAGCCGGATCAGGCACATTTTCAGTCCGGTAGACCAAAAACATAGGTTTACCATCTACCCGGATGTAACGTTCATCGCTAAAAAAACGAAAAAGATCTCTGATATGATCCCGATCATCTTCTTCAGAGTACTTTTGTTCAATGAGTATATGCTGGTCTTCTCCATCCCAGCGTCTGGTCCAATTTTCATTAGCCCAGCAAAGACAGAAAGGAAAGTCCGGTTTGCCTGATGCCAGCATATCTTCTGCAGGTCTTTCAAGCAGGTGTTTCCCATTAAACCAATAATGATAAAAACAAAAGCCATGAACCCCATATTCTCGAGCCAATTCAGCCTGTGCAATACGGCTTTCCTCTGCTCTCAGATCATAAAAGCCAAGATCTGTAGGGAGATGGGGCTGATAATGGTCAGGGAAAAGAGGCTTCGCCTTAGCAACATTCCGCCACTCGGTAAACCCCATGCCCCACCATTCATCATTCTCTGGAATTGGGTGATATTGAGGAAGGTAGAAGGTAATAAGTCGGGGTGGCATAGTCTCATCGATTCGTTTCACCTGTTCTTCCCTGGCTGTTTCTAAAACATGACTCATCTGCTCAATTGTTTTTTTCAATGTCAAATGTTCAGCAACAAAAGCGGTACCTTTTTGAGCTAAATCTTTCCATTTGTTTTCAGTATTATACAGAGACACCAATTCTGCCACAAAATCAGCAGGCTGATCTTGTGAGGTTACAAATTGTTCAATTCCCTTAATTCCTTCCGTACCGATCGAAGTGGATACGATAGGCACACCATGAAACAAAGCCTCAATTAATTTACCTTTAACACCAGCTCCAAACCTCAGAGGAATTACTACAAGCCTCACTTTTTCATATAAACTTTTTAGTTTTTCATCACTCACTCCGTCCAGTATCCTTACATTTTTTGATTGCAAAGCCTGTATGTCTTTAGGAGGGTTTGAGCTAACAACATTAAGAACAACATCAGGAATTTGCTGCTTTACAAGTGGCAGAATTTCGGCACAAAACCAGTTAATTGCATCCTTATTTGGAGTATGAGCACATCCGCCAACCAAAAGTAGGCCATGTGTCTGCTTGAACTCAACCTTCCGCGCCGTAACCGTTTCATAGAAGAACAAGGGAACCGTGTAGACTTTCTTGTATGGAAAACTCTCTCTAATCATTGACTCTTCCACCGAACTATAGGTGAGAATTACATCACTGCATTC
>JAIOSM010000100.1 GCA_021107575.1 Desulfobacteraceae bacterium
GGAACGCCGAAATTTTTACAAACTCTCAATCTTCCTCTGGCAGCATTTCTGTGCTTGCCGGCTCTGGCTCGTCCATATCCATTGCACCTCTCTGAGCCAAAAATATGTGATTTGCGCTTTGTTCTGCTCCGGTAATTATAACTGTAAAATTTATATTATTCTCTTCTTTGCTTGTTTGAATTCCATGTCTTAACATGGTGAGGATATCGCAATTAATGCCGTCAAAATCATTGCAATGTTTTTTGCTTGCTACAGCCTTTTGAATGACGGAATGAACTCCAGGGGTCAAAAAAACGGGGAATTTAAAACCGGCTTCTTTAACAATGTTTCTACCCATTTCAACCTGCGTACCATCCTCAATCGCTTGTTTTCTTGTGTATGAAAATATAATATTGTCGTTCATGTTAAGCTCCTTTTTATAAAATTGAGTTTTCAGCAAATGAAAAATAATCTTTGTCGGAAAAAACCAGATGATCAAAAAGGTTTAAACCTATTGTGTCGCTTGCTGTTTTTATTCTCTCTGTTACCTGTCTGTCTGATGGTGACGGTGTGACTTCTCCAGAAGGGTGGTTGTGAGCAATAATAAAACTAACTGCATTAGCTAATAAAACGCTTTTTAAAAGTGTTGGAGCATCAACCGTCGAACCGGTTAAGCCACCTTTAAACAGCTCTTGAAAGCCTAAGACTTGATTTTTAGCATTGAAAAAAATTACAAAAAAACTTTCTTGAAAAGGATTAAACAAATCTTTTAAAACCTTTTCAAAAACATCTTGAGCCTTACCAGCTTTTACACTTTCAATTTCTCTTACCATTTCAAACTTAGTTTTAAGCTCGTATAATCTGATCATTTCCATTTTCTCCTCCTGTTTGTTTGCTTTTTTAAAAAGCGAGTTATTATTTAATTGTTCATTATAAAAACTGCTTTCCATGGGCGACTTGCCCTTAAAAAAATGCGGAGGTGTAGCCAGTCAAGAAAACAAAACGGAAAGCGTTTTGTTCGTTTTAAAACGAACGAAAAACCGTTTTTATTCTTTACTGGTGGAAAGGAGAGCAGTATTATTTCTTAAAAAAGCCCACGGAAGTTAAGGGAGGGCAGGGCTGACTTGTCCGCTTTCATTTTTAGCTTTTAGTTTTTTAGGAAGGCGAGAAAACATGAAAAAGATTGCTGAATGCATCTTTTGAAAAGTTTTTTGTATTTAGCCTGATTGGGTTTTATACCAGAGGCCTTAAAGGTCCTTCAGTTTCTATCCCTGCTCTTGAAGTTTCTTAATTTAAAAAAAGAAACAATATTCAGGCTTGCAATCGGCTTAGATTACAAACCTTGTTTTGCAATGAAATATATTTATGAAGACAGCAAAGGAGTGAAGCTTGATGCACTTTGCTGGTGTGTGCTACCAGCGGTGGTGAGATTGAAAATCGAATAATGACCCAGTGTTCAGACAAATCGCAAAAGCTTTAGCCCCTTTTGTCAAGCGTTTCAGGCGGCTGATAGGGCTATGTATGGCTATTGATGTCAAAAGGCCTATATGTTGTACCTGTGACATGCTGTTTTTTGAACAGGTCATTTTTTTGTTGACAAGAGGGTTTTTTTGTTGACAAGAGGGTTTTTTTTACCTACCTTTATTTATCCCCTTAAAAAAAGTCCTTCAAAATATTTATTTTTTATTTATAAAATATATTTGGAGGTTTTTATGGCTGAGTCACAAGAATTAAGAAAAGATGAACTCAGGTTTTCATGGGGAAAAGGTTTTTTTAAGATTCGTATCGGAATGATAATGTATATGGTTGCAATATCAACCATGATCTTTTTACTTCTTGTATTCGGTTTAATTGACAAAGAGACCTTAAATATAATACTTGAGTTTTTTAAATAAACTGAGTGAAGCGGAGAAACCCTCAAAAAAGATGCCTTGTTTTGAGCAAAGCATCACCTTTCTATTTTTTCAGAATCCTTGAAAAGTCCATAAAATAGGGCAACGTCTGATAAAAGTCTATTATGTAAACTTATCCGAATTTTTAGCTTGAAACCATTGAGATTAAAAGAGCTTTAGCATTTAAAGCAATGGTGATGAAAACATAAATTCTATAAAAAATCCTGAGTTTTGCTGTTTTTATGCCTGAAAAGGTTGAGGTTTTCAGCAGTCAGTTTCTCAGATTCATAATGTAATCAAAAAAAGTTATCGAATTCAATTTTTAATGCAATTTGAAAATAGTGACTAATGCAAGCACCTTTGAGTTTCGCCTATACTAAAAACTTAGTTTTCTTTACAGCCTTGTTTTTTTTTGATACAGATTTAAGTAAGGTTCTGTGTCTACAATTTTCAAAAAAGATCAAAATTGACACCTTGAAATTCAAAAAGGATATTATTTATGGATCAAGACGAGAGAGAAAATTTGAAATTTGATTTGCTAAATATGCACTGGACGGAAGAGTTGCATGACGGATTGAAAGAAATTGACGAAGAGGATGCAAAATCTATTGTTGAGTCAATGGATGAAGAGGAAATTACTTATAAAGTAAATCCGAGACGATTTCAGGAAGATTATATTGCAGATTATTTGGAATTTTTGTGGGAAATAAGTGAGGTCAGTTTCTGGAAGCATGTTAAAACAACGTTCGCTAAAGAGGTGGGGCTATTATGGTCAGACAACATGTTTTATTTCGATCAATTGTGCGATGAAGAATTTCCTCAAGATGTTTTAATAGAACTCATTAATTTTATTGTTGTATGTGATCCGGATTGCGAACAAGACATTAATCTTCTTGGTTGTATACTTAAAGAGCAAATAGCAAATTTCGACAGATTACCTGAAATTAAAAAAATTGTTTCTTCTCTTCCAAAAAAACAGAAAACGGAAGCAAACAAAAGAATAAACCTAATGATCCAAATGGATTGTGATTATCGATAAAAAATATGAGTTATAATAAGTTTACAATTCTTTATATTGAAGCGATAAAACGAAATCTCAATATCGAAGTAAATGAAAATAATAAAGCTGTTTTTTTGCCTGACAATATCACTGAAAAAAATATTAGAGCGCTTAGAGATGAACTCACATCTATCTGGAGACACTCACAAAGTGCCATAGAAATAATACAAAACAAACATGAGTCCAAATTACAATCTGGGCTCTTTGGATTAATAGATGATTTCGGCAAAGCCCTTAAAATTGGATTTTTAATTGGGGACAGAGTTGTATTATTAGATTATTTGTTTGACAGATTATTAACTAAAAAAGTAAGTGGGCAGATTAACAAGTTACAACTTGGTTTGATAGGAAATAATATTGTAGAGCTCCTTCCTTTAGCAAAAAAAGGAAGAATAGTAATTATTCCCAATCCTTTTGTCTGGAATCAACGGACAAAAAAAATAATAAAGGAAGTGTCGGAAACATCAATAATGACACCCAACTTGATTAGCATGTTGAATATGCTTTCGATTTGTAAGAGTTGTCATCTCCATCCCTATACAATAGCGGAATCCGAAGATCTTTATGAAAAAATAATCAATGAACAAATTGATCATGCAGATACAATCGGTAAAGATGGGGGGCAATTCGCTTATGAGGGTATTTTAGCTGCGTTGCTCTCTGAAAGGCTTTTCGACAAAACGGAATTTTCATACATCAAAGATATTCCCATTTCGGAATATATTGAAATCATATCTCAACATAAAAATTTTTATTCTGAATATCTCAATAGTTTATCATCTGGCGGTTCATTAAGTGCCACCAATAACATTGAAAAAATCAGAGAGTCTTTTGTCAATAATGTTGAAATCCTCAATTCTCAAATCAAAAACAGAATAGCAAAAGGGGTGCTTACTGTAGGGGCGATAGGAAGTGGTGCGATTGCTTTACTCGCTGCTTTTACTATAACTTCTGCACCTTTAGCAATTGCTGGCGGGATGTTAGGGCTATCAGCAAGTTTGAGTGGACTAATTAATGACAAACCCCTAAAAGAGGATATTATAATTAGTCTGTTTCATGATCTAAAAAATAATAAGCATTAAAGGAAAAAATATGCCTAAATTTAAAGATTTATCTTTCGACATTCGACTGGATTTATCACCCTGTCTTATTCATTCTAATAAATCTTATATAGTAGCTCATGTCTTTATTTGTATTTTTACAAATATTCAGAATGGATTTAAAAAAGCTTTTGAAATAAAAAACATTTGGCAGCAGTCAATGCTTAAATTAAAAGGTTTTCACAATGTTCAGTGATGATAATACGTTGGATTTAAGCAAAGTAAAAAAAATGATGCAATCCAAGGGAGTTTATAAAATACTCCTAAAAAGACTTTCTCCAAATGACAACAGTAAAAATCAACTATATTTTGGAGGGAGTTCTGAAATTTTTAATACCTTCCACACTGGCGATGTCACTGCTGAACAAAGCACCTCTTCAAAGAAATCAAAATCAGCTACTCGATTTAAGGCACCATTGGAATTTTACTGGTTAGATAATGATGGGAATGAGTATCAAGCCCCAAACGCTCAGTTAATATACTATCCACAGTATCCAGAAATAAGATTTTCCGGCTTTCTTGCTGGATGTAAAAAAAGACCAAGTGAACTTATGGATAGCCAGAAAAGAGGTAGAGAGGAAGGCAGGATGCTTTTGTTAGGGTTAACAGAAAACAAAGCTTACGGTATTATTGCGAGTTGTAAAACTGAAATAGCCAGCGAGTTGGCTCAAAAGACAGATTTCGAAGCATCTGGGGTTTTTGAGATAATCCCACTGTCTGCAATAAGTTCAAAAGATAAATTGCTTAAAGAACTATTAAGAATACATAAAAAAGGATGGATAAAGGGAAGAAGATTAACTTCAGATGGTAGCTTTGTGGAATGTGTTTCAAATCCAAACTGTGGTGGTTATACCCTTGAAGCTGAGTTCGGTATTTCAGCAAATGGTGTGCTTGGGCCCGATTTCTTGGGGTGGGAAATAAAACAGTTTTCGGTTAAAGCGTTTGAAAAACCAGGATCGCATGTATTAACTCTTATGACCCCTGAACCTGACGGTGGGGTATATACAGAGGGTGTGTTGAATTTTGTTAAAAAATTTGGATATCCTGACAAAAATAATAAACCGGACAGAATGAATTTTGGAGGAATCTACAGGTTTATGAAACCTGCAAAAAGCACTGGCTTAAAACTTGTCCTTTCGGGCTACGACTTCAAAAAACAAAAAATAGTCGATGCAGAGGGTGGTCTTGCAATAGTTAATGATAACGAAGAAGTGGCCTCGCTCTGGACATATAAAAAGCTTATGAACCACTGGAAAAAGAAGCATGCAAAAGCTGTCTATATTCCTTCAATGAGGAGAGGGAAAGAGTATCAATACCATTATGGGAATACAGTTCATGTCTGTGAAGGAACAGACTTCGATAGATTTTTAACTGCCATCCAAAATGAAACAGTTTATATTGACCCTGCAGTCAAGGTTGAAAAGATTTCCACACCTACGCCCCAAATAAAAAGGCGAAATCAGATTAGGGTTAACTTTAAGGACATAAGCTCACTTTATCATTCAAAAAAAGAAGTTGATTTGATGACATTATAATATCAATGAAACTGTCATATTACTCACTGAAGTCTTTAGAAGCTATTTCGCAGGTCATTCTATTATCACAAAAAAGCCATTTTTCTATCTGATTGATAATATCATCTTCTTCCAATCTTCTTTTCCCGGTATACGCACATTCCCAAACAGTTAAAACTCTCCACTCCAAACCCAAAAGCTTCAGAGTGTTTTTTTTATCTCTATCAATATTCGACTGAATTTTTTTTTCCAAAACTCAGGGTTTGCTTTTGGTAATTTAAAATATCTGCAATTTTTATGGCCATGCCAGAAACATCCATGGACTTCTATAACAGCATTGTATTTAGGCAAGACAATATCAGGCTTCCCCGGCAAGTTTTTTACATGTATTCTGAATCTATAACCTTTCCGATGCAACATGCTTCGAATGGCAACTTCAGGCTTTGTATTTTTTGATCTGATCGCAGCCATATTCTTACTTCGGATCGCTGGAGAATGAACATCTGCCATAAATATTTGATTAGGAAGCTTTTTTCCTGATGGTCCTTTTGCTAATAAGTTGGTTTGCTTTAACTGCTTTCTTTATATAAGGTTGCATTAACTTTGCAACGGCATTGAAGACAGGTACAACAACTGAGTTCCCGAATTGCCTATATGCCTGAGTATCCGATACAGGTATTTTAAAATTATTCCCATCTGGTTTATCAAAGCCCATTAGTCTTGAACATTCTCTGGGAGTTAACCTTCTTGGCCTCTTGCCTTTACCTCTATAAATAAGAATTTCAGATCCATCTTTATAATACCTTGCAGACAGGGTTCTTGCTATACTATCATTATAAGTTAGACTATATCCAAAACCATTTCCTTTTGCTTTATGTTTTGCTGCATAGTTCTGAAGGTATAACCATAGCTTAGGAGTCAAAATATATTTATCATCAACTTTTTCTTCAAGGACATCACTAAAAGAAGGTACTTTTTCAGGGAATAGCTTAGAAATTTTACTTAGGGAGAAACCTTCATGTACATTCAAATCCTTTCTATATCCCACCAAAACAATTCTTTCCCTATGCTGGGGTACAAAATTCTGCCCGTCAATAATCTTCGGATCAGGCTGTTTTTTTTTAACATTCAGATCAGCAACAAAATATCCTAACTCCAGCAGTGTTTCTTTTATAACTCTGAAAGTATTACCTTTATTATGAGACTTCAGATTTTTAACATTTTCAAGCATGAAAACAGACGGCTTTTTTATGCTTAATATTCTGGCAACATCAAAAAAAAGCGTGCCTTGTGTTTTACATTCAAATCCATGCTTATCACCAAGAGCATTTTTTTTTGACACACCAGCAATAGAGAACGGCTGACAAGGGAACCCAGCTATCAGTACATCATGATTAGGTATCAGTTCATCAATATGTTTGCATGCCTGTCTATCATGAAGCCCGTTTGGTTGAGTAATTTCACGTATATCTCCGTTAATTTTATGATCCGAATGAAAATTAGCCATATATGTTCGGACAGCATATTTATCATATTCACTGGTGAAGACACATTTCCCTCCAACATTCTCAAAAGCTCGTCTTATTCCACCTATTCCTGCAAAGAGATCAATAAAAGTAAAATCAGGTTCAGATTTTACAAAATTTCTGGGTAATAATTCTGAAAGTTTATCATATTTTGTTTTACTGAGTTCACATCCAATGTCTTTAAGTTTTCTGTTAATAGTCTCACGTTCAACACCAATATGCTCAGCAATAAATTTTTGATCATAAATGGAAGCAACTTTTTTTAACAATTTGTATTCTGAAGTCTGTCTCATATTTTTAATATCTCTGGGTTAATTGTGTGACTAACATGTCACATATTAATCCTTGTATGTCAACAATAATCTTATAATTTTTTTCAGAGGGACAGTGCAAGGCGTTTTGTTTTTTCATTAATCAGATAGATACAGTAAAAAAACAATATATTTCCGCCATAAATAAAACAAGCGCCAGTTTAGTTGTCAAAAAAACTATAGATTTATTTACATCATCCCAGGCCTTCAAAACCAGCATTTTATCATGTTTAAAATAGTTATACTTTTCAATTTTTTACATATTCTAAGAAAAGCCTTAGATGTTTATTGACATTCTTTAAACACAGATATACTCTATTTTTAGAATAAACAAAAATGGAAAAGCAAAGTTATGGCAGAAGTCGGATATATAAGAGTCTCAACAGTAAATCAAAACGATGCCAGGCAACTTGCAGAGATTGAGCTGCAACACACTTTTAAAGAAAAGCTTTCCGGTAAAAGCATCAAAAGACCAAAACTCCAGGAGTGTTTAAACTTTTGCAGGGCAGGGGATACTCTTCACGTTCATTCAATGGACAGACTTGCAAGAAATTTAAAAGATTTACAAAACATAGTAGATAGCCTGGTAAAAAGAGAAGTAAAGGTTCATTTTCACAAAGAAAATTTAATTTTTTCAGGCGAGGATAATTCTCTCTCAAAACTAATGTTGCAAATCATGGGGGCAGTTGCTGAATTTGAAAGATCTTTAATAAACGAACGTCAAAAAGAAGGAATAAAATTAGCACAAGAAAAAGGTGTCCGATTTGGCCGGAAACCTGTTGTAGATGATGAAAAATTAAATCAAATTGTTAATCTTTTAAATAAAGGCTTAAATAAAAAAGAAATTTCTGAAAAAATGAGGATATCAAGGCAAACATTATATAAAGCTCTTAAGGATGTAAAAAAAATTCATCAAACAAAGGCGAATCTCAATAATTAATTTTTTCAGGAGGAGTGGGAAAAGATGGAATCAGAAGCAGATTCCGTCACCAAAGAAGCCTCGGAGGTGTTAAAGCGCATGAGAGGAAGAAGGAAAGCGAGGAAAATTTAAGGGAACCTATTTTTCCAAAATCCATAGCTCCTTTGGTTTTTGATCTTCTTTAATCTCATTGACATTAAATATGGAATCCCATGCAAAAAGGTTGACTGCCTTTAATTATCTGATATAAGAACATATGTATTTTTTTTATTTTCTTTATTATTATGTAAATGGTGAAAAAAATGAGTTCTCTGTATTACTTTAAAAATTTTAAAAAATTGGCTAATGATTTTAGACGATCCCCTGTAAAAATTGAGAACGGAGCACTATGGATCGGAGACTCTTTACAAGTATCTGAATGGGAAAAGCCATTCCAAAAAAAGTTAGCTCAAATATGCCTTAATAAAAAAGAAGGAAATATCTTAGAAATTGGATATGGGTTAGGAATGGCATCTAATATTCTTGCCGCCTCAAATATTATAAAATCATATTCCCTAATTGAGGCTCATCCCCAAATCTTTAGCACGGCACTTAATACTATAGGGGAAGTTGCTAACTTTACAGGATATTATTCATTTTGGGAAGTTGTAGTAACAAAAATGTCCCCTAAATGTTTCGATTCTATTTTGTTTGATGCATATTTACCTTTGTTTGATAATAAGGCGGATTCAGAATATAAATCAAGTACAATTAAGAAGTATTTATTAGAATCATTACCTCATTTTTCAAGAATTCTCTCGAAAGAAGGAATTCTAGTATTTGTTGATGTCACAAATGATATCGAATTCTCAGCAAAAGAGTTGCTGAGTACAAATTTCCATAAACTTAAAAAAAAAAAAGTTGGTGTTGTAATTCCAGATCGTTGTCCTAATTATTGTAACGACGATTATGTTACACTCATTCAATTAGAGGCCTTATGATGATTTATGTTTGTATAATGTTCGTTCTTATTGTGTTTGTTTTTGTAGGTGTTTTCGGTCAAAAAGGAAAGAACTTCAGTAGCCTTGACCTATTACTCGATGATAAATCAGCTGGAATATACAAGATTGGAGCAAGTCTTTTCACTTTAATAGGTGCTGGTGAAATAATAGCACTTTCAACCTTAGGGTTTCTCTTCGGTAGAAATGGTGTCTTCCTTTTTTTAGGGTATTTTGCTGCTTTTATTTTCTTGGGTTTGCTTGCTCCAAAGATACGAGCTTTACCAGCTACTCAAGGATCCAAATCAATAGTAGAATTTTCTAAAAATCATATTGGACCTTGGTTTGGATGGGTTGTTTTAACATGTTCTTTTGCTGCTTTTTTTTCTCTTCTTATGCTTCAATTCTCTGCTATTGGAGCAATTTTACCAGACCAGAATATGGTTTCCCGCAGTATCATTATTGTTCTTGTTGCATTAGCTATATATGTTTATCTATCTAAGGGAGGTGGATTAGGCTCTGTGTTTAGGACAGATATTTTTCAATCAATTCTGATGATCACTTTAATGGGAGTCGTTTTACTATTATTTATTAATTCTCCGGATTTACCACAGAAAGCGCATAAGTTCGAGATTCCACCCTTTAGTTACACCTGGGGCCTGCTTATCTCTGGCTTTTTCGTTGGAATTGTGAGTGCTGATGTCTGGCAAAGAATGTTTGCTGCAAAAAGTAATAGTTCTGCGAGAACGGGTTTCATTATGGGGGCATTTATATTATTAGTATATGGTTTTGTAATCACAGAAATAGGTGTACTTGTAGCAAACTCCTATCCTCTAATTGATTCTAGTAATACTTTTTTTCATGCTTTAAAAATTGTTTTCCCTGGTGCCATGAGCCTACTAGGAATAGGCCTTTTACTTTCAGCGTTAATATCAACTGCAGATACTGAAATCTTTGTATTGACCACGATGCTGGTGGATAAAATTAGTCAATACAGTTCGTCCTATAAAGCTTACTTAGATAAATTTCCTCTCAAAGCAGTTAACATAGTTCTTTTATCGGTTACTCTTCTTTCTGCGGGGTGCGCAATTTTTGCAGATAATTTATTGCAGATATATACTTGGCTACTGTATGCCTTAATTTCAATATCACCTGTTTTTTGGTTGTCTATAATTAAACCTATCCCTGATCGGCTTGCATCAATAACTGTGATAATTAATTGGGCAATTCTCGCCGAGATGATTGCTCAGGGTTTTATTACTATAGATACTGTTTATTACTATGTAATTCCTTGTTTGTTAACTGGAATAGTTGCGTTTATTGTATCTTGTGGGATTGACAGGGCAAAAAAAAACTAAAAAATTTAACTTCTCCTTTAAAAGCAAAAGAATTTGAACACCGGGTACAAATTGGGAGTGAATTAGCATTATTCCTATATGTCTTTATATCTGCAGGGTTTAAATTTTTACTACCAGCATTTACAGAATTTGAAATAGTAAAACCAAATTTTCTCATGCTTTTATTCAATAAGGAGGGTTTCTATCTATCCGAATTCATAGGAATTTTCTTTTTCTGTGGATATATTCGGGTTTTTTTTGGAATTCATTTTTTAGATCATGATAAAAGTGCTAATGAAGCAAAAGAACGGTTTATTAAAGAGAAACGTGGTAATAAAGATTTAAATAAAATTTTTTCTGATGAAGGAATTCGTAGACCAATGTTATATTTTTCAACCTTATTTATGCTTTGGTCAATTTGCTTAGGTGATTATCCAATTGCACGAGTAACTTTCTTTTGCTCTGGGTTCATTCAAATATTTGTCATGCTACGATATTTGTATATATACTATGAAATATTATTAGAATATGATGACGATAAAAAATGGAACAAGTGCATCTATGTTGCGGATGGAATATATATATTTTCAACATTATATCTATGCTGCTTTGTTCTTTTTACAGGATTTCGAGAAAAACTACTTTCCTGGAATTTTACCACATGGGGTTTATTAATTTTTATGAGTTTCTTTTTTGTTGTTTTTGTTCTTGAAATGATCGTGGTTTATATCAAATCATTATGTCGGGCAGTAATGGCATATTTTTCTATAATTGATATGATACACCCTGATATTGAAGAATCTGATTAGTTTGTCGAGATGGGGAATTGGAATAAATTAGAATGGGGTTGGACCAAGCTTTTTTTCAACTCACTGTTAATAAACCAAAAAAATTTTCTAAACTCTCAAAAACAACTCTTAGCGGCCTCATTTTGATACTAAAATAAGCTTTGATCGGGACATCCAATAAGTGAAATATTGACGAATAAACAGCACATTTCAAAAATAATCAGAGTTATGTTTAATTATCCAAAGTTTAACCTCCCTTATATTGCAATTATTAATATATAAATCGTTTTGGAAAGGTCCAGGAGAAGCCTCTGCATTTTAAATTGATTTGAAAGTATACTTTTTGCCTCTGACGTTGTATGAAACTATTGGAGCCATGGCATTGCTCTGAGATATTTAATCTGGAGGATTATTTTTGCCTGAGAAACTAACAAAAGAAAGAATGAATTACAAAAACATTATATCGAACAAAAAATGAGGAGGCGTAATAATGAAGGATTTTTTAAAAACTCTTAGACCCTCTAAAACCAAAAAATCTATGCGGGATCAACAAGATAATGAGCTTGAAGATATAGCGACCAATCTTGCATCTTTGGCAAATGAAGATATTTCAACCATTACTGACTCAATTAAAAAAGTTGCTGCATCTCAAATAGAAAAGAATGAAGCGGCTACAAAGCTTATCAATGCTATTTTCGACTTTTTTTTCCAACCAGAAACGCATTCGTCTGGAACAGGACCAGGGCTGAGTTACACAACCGATACAACATATACAAGGGGCGAAGTGTTATCAATTATAAAAACAATGCGGAACAAAAGGGCAACTTATAAAACCATCGCCTTATATTTTCAAGAAAAAAATATACCAACTTTCTCAGGAAGGGGTGAATGGTATGCACAGACTATACACAGGCTGTGTAAGCAGCATAATCTCGACTAAAAATTAGCAGGTGAAAAATGATAAAAAAAATAATATCCGGAGGGCAAACAGGGGCAGACATAGCCGGGGTTGATGCTGCAATTGAATCAAATATATCATATGGCGGTTGGTTACCAAAAGGAAGAAAAGCAGAAAACGGCATAGTGCCAGAAAAATATTCTGCGTTTCAGGTCATGACCAGAGGTGGTTATCCAATGCGAACAGAACAAAACGTCAAAGATTCGGATGGTACGGTTATTTTTACTTTTGGAAAACTATCCGGGGGATCCTCGTTGACAAAAAAATATGCAGTGAAAAATAAAAAGCCCTGGGTGCATATCGACTTGACAGCAAAAACAAATCCGACAGAAAAACTAAAAAATTGGGTGATTGATTGGGATATTCAAATTTTGAATGTAGCTGGGAAAAGCACGAGTAAAGCACCAAATATCTATGGTTTAGTGAAATCAATAATAAAAGATGTTTTGAAATGAGAATACAAACCAATCAATCGCCAGAAAGCAAAAATAATTTAGTTGTTAAAGCAAACATAGACAAAAAAATTAAATATAAAAAATTCATCATAGTAGATAATGTAATTACAACCGGGGGAAGTGTTAAAGCTTTTGCAACCACATTACAAAACAATAAAATCAAAACTTGTAATGTGGTTGCTTTGATGGTAAGCGCTCAAAAACCCCATCTTAAAAAGCTTGAGGATTCATGTCATATTGAGCTTACTTATATTGAGATATTTTATAACAATAAAAGGCGTCATTCTTATTTGGGTAATATCAAGTCCAAAAGAATTTGAAGAATTGTGGAAAATAGAAAAAGCACCTAAGAAAAGTGTCCGATTTTATTTGACCACATCACGCTGTTGAAGAATCATTTTTTCATACATTCAAGACACAATTAATCTATCATATTAGATTGAAAAATATTAACGAGGCGGAAAGAATTCTCTTTAAATATATCGAAATTTATTATAATCAAAGAAGAAAGCATTCTGCAAGTGGCTGGAAAGAGCCTGCTCACTGCGAGCAGGAATGGTATAACTTAAGAAAAGTGGCTTAACTTAGCTTCCACTTTTTTGGGGTAGGATCAGTTTTCAATAATAATATAGGATCAAATAACTATGCTAGAAACAATTTTTAGTGCGAATTCATTGGCATTTATAGGGGTTTCAAACTCTAAAGATAAGGGCTATCAGACCATAAACACCCTTCAGAAAGAAGGATATAATGGAAATGTTTTTCCCGTCAATGCTAAAAAAGATAGCATTCTTGGTCTTAAATGCTACAAAAGTATTACTGATATTGAACCTAACGTGAATATTGCATTCATCACTACTCCACTAAAAACCATTCCCTCTATTCTAAAAGAGTGCGGTGAGAAAGGAGTTGAAGGAGCCATCCTTGCCATTGAATTTTCTATGAAAGTAGATGAGAGTGATTTGAAAAATAAGATACTCCAAACTGCCAAGGAGTATGGTATTCGTCTCATTGATTTCATAAGCAACATTGAATCCAACATGAACCTTTCTGGCATTAAAAATATACCTAAAGGTACTGTCGCTCTTCTTTACCAGAATAAAAATATTGCACAAAACCTAATTTCCAGAGCCACTCCCCGTCAATACATAGGGTTTACACATTGTGTGCAAGTGGGAAAAATTTCTGATATCGGCCTCGATGAATATCTTGAATATTTTACTAACGATCCAAGAACAAATTGTATCATACTATGTGTAGATTCGATTTCTGAGGGAAGAAAATTTCTTATTGCAGCCTATAAAATCACGATAAGGAAACCTGTAATTATGTTGAGCATCAATCATTCAAATTTCAACTATGATGAGACTTTTGAGCGAAGTGGTATCATTGTTATTAGTGATCCAGATGAGCTTTTACCTGCGGCCGAAGCCTTAGCCAACCAAATACCCATAAAAAATAACAATATAAGTATACTTGGTTTCGATGGAGAATTTTATACTACCGAAACTGCTGACTTGCTTTCAGATTATGGTGTTCAACTTGTTACTCTATCTAATTCAAAACATAAAAAAGTGGAAAAATATTTTTCAAAAGCATCATTTATACTAAATTCATTTTATGTCAACCCTATTGAATACTCCGATCTATTATCTGTTACGGAGTTTGCTAAGATTATTCTACAAGATGGAAATGTAGGAGGCCTTATTATTGTAGGACTTTCCAAGGAAAGTGGCATATGTTTTAATGAAGAACTCACTCCTCCAAAAGAGGACGCACTCCGAAACCTAATAAAAAAACACAAACCTGTTGTGGTACATAGCAAATATATACCTCATAACAAAAATCCATTTCGGCTTTATGATATTCCAGTATATGATTCTCTTATGGTAGCATGTAAATGTATTATAAACCTATGTAAATACGGTAATCATCTTGTGCGATATCACAGTAAAACCAATTTTGTATTTAATTGGAGAGCGAAAGCTAAAAAACTTGGTGATGTTATCCTTCAAAAAGTTATTAAGGAAGGTAGGCGTTTCCTTTCAGAGAATGAAGCTAGGCAATTATTCAAGCTACACGGAGCGCCAATTCTTTTGATAGCAGAGACTGAGGATCAAGCGATTAAGCTGGCACAGAAGATTAAAGAAAAAGTGCTACTTAAAATCTTCCCTCTTGATGATAAGGAACAAAGCGATCCTGACAAAATCAGAGAGAATCTTGATACAGAGGATGAAATTCGCAGAGCATTCAGGGATCTTATGAAAACTGCTCGAAAATATAGCTCAAACGAAGTAACCTTGGGAATAATGGTTTCTCCCATGTCTGAAAGTGATGGTTTTGAGGTGACCATTGAAATCAAAACAGATGATACTTTTGGACCAATTATCATGCTGAAGATTATGGAACATATTACCTCTCAAGTCCTGCCTATTCTTCCGAGGGAAGCCAAGAAAATGATTGAAGAGTCATCTCTATCATTCATTTTTGATGGTGTGAAAGGGCAGTCAGGGTATGATAAGTATGGATTAAGAAAGCTACTATCAATTTGTTCTGAATTGATAGAAGCTTATCCAGAAATAGAGTCGATCAATTTGAACCCTGTGACTCTTTACCATCAAGGGCTTAATATTATGAATTTAAAAATTTTTCTAAGGGACAGAATCGTTCTTAAAGACGTATAGGAGGACTTTAACCACAAATGGGAAAAACTGTTTTAAAAATTTAAGTGCCACACTATTTAATAAGCAATTTAGTAAATTAGGACTGGATAGATAAACCCGTACCTAAAATTAAATTATATAATTTTATGATAAATTAACAAATATAATAGGAGGAGGAAAATGGATCCTGGAATAACAGATTTAACAGCAAGTGTAATGGCAATTATAACTTCGTATGCTTCAATTGGAGCAAAAGAAATGATTAAATCAGCGGGCAAAGATATCTATGAAAAGGCAAAAAGTCTATATGCTGTATTAAAAAAACGATTAGCAGGAGACGAAGCCGCAGAGCATGCTCTTGCAGGATTCGAAAAAGATCCAGAGTTGTTTAAGTCACCACTTGAAGAAATTTTGAAAAAAAAGTTAAATCAGGATATTGACTTATTTAATGAATTATCCGAATTTATTAATGTGATGGGACCGATATTGAATGTGGTTCAAACGATAGAAAAGGCTGATGGGGTTGTCGGAGTAGAGACAGAAGAAATAAATAGAGGTAAATTGAGTGTTAATCAAAAAGCCGCTGAAGCAAAAAATATGGTTGGGGTAACTGTTAAAAGGATTGGATGATTCAAGAATTGTCATTTTATATAAAAAAGAGTAATTATAGGAAACTATTGTAAGAATGCTGCTATATTTTAATGAAAAATTTAGCTTAACCTGGGGATGGAATTCAAAATAAAATAATGGAACGCTATAGTACTTCAGTGACTCAGACAGTAGGAGAAGTTCATAACGGTAAAGTTATCGGAACTCAGGTTAATAATCAATTCATAGTCAACATAGATCCTGAATTCATGCGTAGTCTTTTGGAAATTTTTTCAAATAAAGGTATTGACAAAAAGATATGGAAGCCTTCTTATAAGGCCAATATTCCTGAACTATTTAAAAAAAAATTTAAAGACACAGAATTGCTGACAATTTTAGAGGTATTATTTGATATACCGCCTCAACTGGATAATTCTCTTCCACTTTTATCTTTTCTACAAGGATTTGTTGATAGAATAAAGGATAATGAAGTTGCCGACAAACTAGGAAAATGGATAAATAAGGTTGCTTTAGAACAAGCAAAAAACTCGAATTTTAATATAGCTAAAAAACCTGTTGAAATAATAACTGATGATCAAATTTTAAAAAATGCACATTTATTTATAGAGTTGATACCTGATCCAAATAACCAAAACAAAGGACAAGAATTGTTTGTTATTAGGATGTATTTATGGAAAAATTCAAATGATGTTCAATGTAGATATACAAGTGAAAGACCCTGTGAAATAGGGGGTATTAATAAAATTATAGATCATTTTATAGCAACTGAGTTTGATGAACTTGATGAACTGCAAACAATCGAATTTTTTATGCCGTGTGGTTTTATCTTTCTTGAGGTTGACCAATGGAGAATAGAAGAAGGTATTCTTACTACTAAAACTTTTGGCCAAGAATATCATATATTTATCCGACTGAATCGCAATCGCCAGTATAGGGATGGAAAAATGATTACAATTCATCCTGTGTCACGTCGGAAATGGAAGAAGAAGTGGGATTTTCTCCAAACAAAGGGAAAGGCATATCATGATTCAGTTGTATGGATGAATGACCAAGGTAGTTGCGACACTAAGAATTTGTTTAAACTTTTCGAATATTTTAATGAGGAATCTTGCCTGCTTATTACCTCTATGCCTGATGAGTCTGTAGATGAAATAGGATTAGGACATGTTATTCTCGAGACAGGTATTCCAATCGCTCTTTGTTTCAGAAAGAGTGGGCAGAATATTAAAAATATCGAACAAACTATAACTGAAATAAAAGAAACTATTTCAAAAGGAAATATTTATGAATTACCTGAAATGATTCTAAAAAAACGTCGAGAAGCGAAAGATATCATGGATGTTGGTAATCACTTGACTCTGATATGGGATGATCCAGAACGAGTAATTCCAAAGTTTTATTACACTCCAAAAGGATAAATAATATGACAAAATGGCACATTTTTAAGGGTAACAAAATCCCACATGACGGAATAAATATTCATCCGCTTCCTCCACCACCACCTTGGAGAGAATTCAAAGGAAAGGTTCTTGAGGAGAGAAATCTCGAGCCTGACAGTCGGGCAACAAGGCGTTTAGGAAGTTCTTCGAGACAAAAAACGTTTGAAGCAAGTGAAATAGAAATTGAAATGGTGAATGCCTCACTTTATCTTCGACGACCTCTACTTGTAACTGGAAAACCCGGAACTGGAAAATCATCATTGGCCTTTGCAGTGGCTCATGAACTAAAGTTGGGAAATGTAATTTACTGGCCAATTACTACTCGTTCAACACTTCAAGAAGGGCTTTATAGGTATGATGCTATCGGTCGTTTACAGGAAATTCAACTTGCTCGTTTTGATGAGGCCAATAAGAATAAAACAATTCCAGATATTGGGCAATTTATTCGATTAGGACCTTTAGGAACTGCATTACTGCCTTCAAAACGTCCACGCGTTCTATTGATTGATGAAATTGACAAGAGTGATATCGATTTGCCAAATGATTTACTTAACATTTTCGAAGAAGGAGAGTTTGAGATTCCTGAACTTTCAAGGTTGTCTGAAAAATTTGAAACAGTTAAAATATTTCCATATGATGGTAGTGAGACGGTGCCTATTGCAAGAGGGCATGTCCTATGCCGCGAGTTTCCACTCATCATATTGACCAGCAATGCTGAAAGGGAATTTCCCACACCTTTTTTGAGACGTTGTCTTCGCCTTGATATTAAGCCTCCAACACCAGAAAAATTGGAAAAAATTGTTCATGCCCATTTCAATAATATAAGTGTAGATGCTGAAGAAGAAATAGAAAAACTAATCAAATTATTTTTGACGCGTGCCCAAGAGAATGATTTGGCAACAGATCAATTACTTAATGCTATCTATCTGACTACTCAAGGCATTGACCTATTAATTAAAGATAAAAGTAAATCCAACCTTATCGATGCTGTACTGAGACACTTAAATACATTAGGGACGGTATGATTAAGGCTTTAATTCAAACCCTAAGTAGTATTGGTTTCATAGGTACAGGAGAGGAGATCGCTGATATTCTGTGGTTGGCATCGCATTTTGATAAAATGGAATCAGATGAATTTGAGATGATTCAGAATCGGCCAACGGTCAAAAAAGTTCCTTTAAAATTTGAATCGCGAGAAGAAAAACTGAATTCATCTCAATACAATATACCTAGAAAAAAGCTTAAACAATCCAGCAAACCCGTGCGAGCAGAATTGCATCCAGCTGAGCAAAAAGAAACGATCATCTCTGATAAAAACGATATTGCTTTCCAAACTCCAGGAGCTCCTGCACTTTCTAACAAACTATCTATTAGTAGAGCACTTCGTCCACTCATGAGAAAAGTTCCATCTCGAGTTTATCAGGTTTTAGATGAAGAAGAAACTGTAAGACAAAGTGCGGAAACTGATAACTGGCTCCCAAAGATGCGCCCTGAATCATCTCGGTGGCTTGATATAATTCTTGTTGTAGAGGAATCTATGTCAACGATTGTATGGGAAAAAACAATTATGGAGTTTAAAGCTTTACTTGAACGAATAGGGGCATTTAGAAATATTCAGTGCTATGGCATTTGTACAGAAAAAAAACAAATCAAATTACATATGGGGATTGGACATAAGGCAATAAAAAATATTACTCGAAATCCTAAGGAATTGATTGATACCCTAAAACAGAGGATTATTCTTGTAGTAAGTGATTGTTCTTCAAAAGCGTGGCACGATGGCCGAATAGCAAAAATGATGAGTTGCTGGTCAAATAACGCTATGTGTTCTATTGTTCAATTGCTTCCATATTGGAGTTGGGATCACACTGGGCTCAATCGCGCTGAGTTTGTTTATCTACGGGCTACACAGGCGGGTACTGTTAATGATTCACTAAAAGTAGAAATATCTTACAAATCTGATAAAATTGTCAAGAAAGGATTTTCTGTTCCTATAATTACTTTAGAAACAGCATCGATTCATTCATGGGCAAAATCTTTAGCAGGTTTAGGTGGAATATGCTTACCTGGTGTTATATTTCAATTGCCAACTTCAGATATCTGTTTGGATCAAAACTTGGAAGAGGATGAATTACCAAAAAAATCCTTGTCTTTAGAAGGAAAAATGAAGCGGTTTCAAGCGAATGCTTCTCCACTGGCACAACAATTAGCATGTTACCTTGCCGGAGTTCCCCTAACTCTTCCGATTATGCGTTTAGTTCAAAAAGTTATGCTTCCAAAATCTGAACAGATTCATCTGGCAGAAATCTTTTTGAGCGGTTTATTAAAAAGAAATTCAAATGATTTGTCTATACCTAGTGAAAAAGCTAAATATGATTTTACAACTGGAGTTAGGGAATACTTGATTAGTATGACTCTTTTGAGTGAAACTGTTGACGTTATTACCAAGGTAACAAAAAAACTAGGATGTTTTATAGATAAGCAAACAGGAAAAACTATTGATTTTAAAGCAATTCTTGTTAATCCTTCATTAGTTGATCGAGTATCTATAAATGAAGACAGCAAAACCTTTGCTTCAGTTGCTATGGATGTGTTAAGGCGGTTAGGAGGACATTATACAGAATTATCTAATCAAATTAATTCTCAAATATTCGGTATTTATGATTTTTCAGAAGAAAATAGAAAAATTAACCTTAATCAAAGACGTCATGGATATTTAAATACTCTTTTAAAAGGCTGGGGTACTCCTAAAGATAGGATGACTGTTGGAAATAGATTGAGTCGTATGGGAGACTCCAGATTTGACCCTGCTAATTATTATCTTCCCGCAGATAAAAATATGGGCTTTGTCACTGTGCCAGCGGGTAAATTTTTGATGGGAAGTGATGAGAAAAATGACTCAGAGGCATTTAAGGATGAAATACCACAGCGTGGAGTTGACTTGTCAGATTATCAGATTGCTCGATATCCAGTAACAGTTGTGCAATACAAATTTTACGCGAAGGAAACCAAATTAAATCTTAGTGCTAACTGGAAAAATTTTAATACCATAGATAATCATCCAGTTGTATATGTAAGTTGGAACGATGCTGTTCAATATTGTAAATGGCTTACAAAAGAGATGGTAAAAAACGAAATTAATTGTCTAATAACCCTGCCCAACGAAGCTCAATGGGAAAAAGCAGCCCGTGGACCAAATGGACAAATATATTCTTGGGGAAACAACAGAATAGATCCGAGCAAGGCCAATTATTTTGATACCGATATTTACACAACAAGCCCGGTAGGATGTTTTCCTGATGGTGCCTCAATTTATGGAACAATGGATATGATTGGTAATGTATGGGAGTGGTGTAATAATTGGCATGATAGAAATAGCTATTTTGATAATCAGTCTGTAGATTATTCTACAAAAGAGAGCGAAACCTCGCGTGTTCTTCGAGGAGGATCATGGGGCAACTTTGCTAAATTCTGCCGTGCTGCTAACCGTCTCATCGACTCACAGAATTCTAAGGACAATTATATTGGTTTCCGGCTGCTTTTTTCACCTAAAAATGGAAGACAAAAAAAATAGAAGACATTACCTTTATTGTCATTATTTAAGATTATATTCAGACATCCAATTTAATTCACAGTTTTGTTTTTGATAACATTTTCGTATGTTGGTTTTGGTCTGTAGTAATCCCAACTCAGCAAAGGGATTAGAATATATATCAGTGTAAATTTAATTTACTACAAAAAATTAATAACCACTTGAGAAATGATGTGGTCAAATAAAATCGGACACTTTTCTTAAGCTGCTTTTTCTATTTTCCACAATTCTTCAAATTCTTTTGGACTTGATATTACCCAAATAAGAATGACGCCTTTTATTGTTATAAAACATCTCAATATAAGTAAGCTCAATATGACATGAATCCTCAAGCTTTTTAAGATGGGGTTTATTAAGCGCTTACCTTTGATGGGTGATAAAAGGTTGATGAAAATACAAAAGAAAAGCTCAAAGAAAAATTAACAGAGAAAAAAATAAATATTCACCAGGACAAGTTAGCAAACATGTTAACCCGAACTGAAGCAGGCATGGTAATTCAAAAACTCAATCAAAAAGGATTAAGCAATGAAAGGCTACGAGAATTTACCAGAAACTTACAAGGGTTTGTCAACCAATTATCTAATCAAAATTATAGACGAGATAGCAAACGAAGGAACAAAAGCACCGGAAGAACACATAATAATAATGCACCGAATGCTGGAAGAATACAAAATAGGAGTTTACGCCGATCTGGACGAGGAATAGGTGATTGAAAACGCCATACGGTTTTTTGATTGCAAAAGCCACCTGCCCGGCAAACTTTCAGACACAAGAGCCTTGCAAGTTAATAAAGCACATCAAGAAAAAACATTCTTAGTTTTTCTATCATAAATAACTTCTTTATTGTTTTGGTGGCTGTGTTTTTTTGTTAAAGAGTAAAGCAATTACGGAAATGTCGAGCCTTAAGGCCCTGATCTTATTTTAGTAACTTAAAGCGAATCACCAAACTGGTGATTAGAAACGTATTGTTCCACCTCAGCCTATTTCACCCGACCATTTATCCTCAAATCCATTTACCATTATATTCGTATTCTCCCAACATATACACTTGCTCTCTTTTGATTTTGTCGGGCTAAACGAAATGTCCATAGCGGCATTGTCAAGAACTTCAAAAAATAGAGCCATTTTATTATTATCAACCCCCTTGTCTTTGATTTCTTGTATCTCTTTACCGTTTCCGAGTCTTACTAATATTTCTTTGAAAGCGTTGTCCATAACTGCTCCAACAACTCCGGCCACTTCTTCGTATACCGATTGTTCTTCTACTGACATAGTTTGATTTAACATATTACACTCCTTTTAAATTGTGAAAAAATATTTTTACACTTCCGTAATCGCCTCAATTTTTTCATAAAAGAGATCCAAACAAAGTTTCAATCCCTTTGAGTATCAAGCATTTCAGTTCTGCTTGTGTCGAAACATCTAAGAGGCAAGAAGGTTTTATCTTGCCACAGCCCTATTTTTCTTCTTCTTGCTGTTTTTTGTATTTCAAACCAGTTATTACAAAAATTAGCTTTACAGTGTTTAGGGTATACCCAGGCAAAGCCATTTTTTAATAACTCCTTGCTCAAGGATTTCTTTTTTAAATAAATACTTGCAATCACTCTGCCATAACAACCTTGACCGTATGAGACTCCAAACACTTTTTTATTTAAAATTAGATCAGAAACAAACTTTTTAGCATTTTGGCCACAGCGATGTTTTGTCTCCGGTGCATCAATGCCATAAAACCGAACAGTAAGAATTTTGTTAAGGTCTTTAATTTTGATGGTGTCACCATCTAAGACCTTAACAACTTTACCGGAGAACATATCATTAGCGTAAGCCGTGGCGGATAATCCTGTGATCTTGGAATACTGAACCATGACTTTTTGAATATATTCTATACAGTCAAAAAACCGTCTTAAATTTGGTAAGTCCAGGGGGGCATATCCTGAATGGTATGAACCAACGGACGCCCAAGATTTTCCATATCGATTTTGACTCTCTTTTAAAATATATGCTCCAGTTTCAGTGCAATAAACGGGATCTGTGAGCAAACGAGCTAAATCAATGCCTTTTTTCTCCCAAAAACTATTGATTTGCATGTGTCCCACGTCAATCGTTCCATAGTTGATGGCAAGAGCTGTATTATTATGCTTACTTTCTACGCTACTGATAGCCCTTAAAATATTTGAATCGACGTTAAATCGGGCAGATACGGAGTCGAATTTGTAGTCATCTGCAAAAACAAACGAATTTAAGAAAAATAGTAAAAAAAGAACGTTTTTTGATGCTTTTTTAATAATTTTCATATTCTTCTTCATTTTTTTTAGTTTCAAAAGCATTTTCCGGTAAAGCATCAACACTAGGAATATTATCTTCTTCTGCTTCAGCTTCTTCCTCAACTTCAATATTTATCGGCAAACCAATAAATGACGACATAGACTTATCTAAAAAGTAAAAAGGAGCAAAGCAAGCAATAGGTGTTTCAAAAGCACCTTGAACTAGAATAAACATTTGCCCAAAATCCATACTCATAATATCTTGACTTCGTATTAATGCCATGCCTTGCTCTGATTCAGATCCTCCCTGGAGTAATGACCGCCTTTCATTTTTTGTTACCTTTTTAAAAGTGAAATCTCCCACAGAATCAGAAATTAATTTTGCTTCCTGAAATTCATTCTGAGAAAAAATTAAGTGAAACGAGCAAGTATTCCTTAGGGCATTGGTTAAGTGTTCACCATAAACATTTTTTAACTGACTGATAGATTGACATATAAAAATAGCATTAAATTTATAGCCTCGGCCAACATCAGGTAAAGTAATAACCTGTGTCATTTTTTGCAGTCTTACAAATTCGTCCAGGATAAAAGTTATTTTTTGATCCTTGCCGGTTGGTTCTTTTTCAAGCAGGGACAGAGTACCTAATTCAAAAAACAATGATATAATTGGTTTTAATCTTTCAATGTCAGGCATAGAGACAACTAAATAAACAGTTATGGTTTCATTTCTTAAATCTTTAAATGTAAAATCTGATTTAGTAGTATTTTTTGCAACTCTTTCATCATTAAAAAGATTCATAGAATTTTTAAAAGTTCCAAAAATACCGTCAAATTGTTTGTCTGCCATATCAACAAAGCTGATTCCTTCATTTTTTATTCTTTGTGGTAAATCCGGATTGCTTTCTATTGCAGCTTGAATAGCGTATTGCCCCTCAACGCTTGATTCAAAAATTTTACTAAAAGAAGTCTCTCCATTTTTATAAATCAAAAACATAGCCCAAAATCTAAACATCGTCCTGCCCTCTGACACCCACATGGAAGCTGATCCGTCCTTTTGGTCGTTAGCTATAATGGATTCAGCAATTCTTGATACATGTACCTGTATATCGTTTTGGGCTTGTGGTAATTCTTGTTTTGAAAGAGGGTTCCAGGAAGCAGAATTATCTTTTCCGGGATCATACTTTATAATTGTTCCAATTTGCGACTTAGCGCCGGCAGTCATTTTAAAAACCTCACCTTTTGGATCTAAAATCACAAGACTGTTATTGGATGCAAGCACAGAAGGAATAACAACTCCAGTGGTTTTACCTGAACCAGGGGGAGCATATACCAAGGCAGACAAGGGCTGGTCTGTCCTTAAATATTCTGCTCCCCATGCTCCAAAAACTTTGGGAGTATGGCGAACTCCATTTTTATCCTTTTTAATAGAGCCATGAGGTTTAGTGAGCCCCAAAACCATTCCTTCATCATTTCTTAAGCCTAAATTTTTAATTTCTTTTTCATTTGCCCAATGAGCACCGCCAAAAGCATCTTTAGACCTAAAAGGATTTAACATAATTGCAAAAAATGAAAAAACGATTGAAAAAGCTATTGAATACTTAAACCAGGCTGGAAAAGGCATTGATATTTCTTTAAAACAAATAAAAGCTGCTCCCGGAACCATAGGGTAATTTTTATAAAAGACAAGAATACACCAAAACACGAAATATCCTGATAAAAGGGATAAAACCACCCATAATAAACTTTTTGAACTATCGTTTTGATTCATAATTTATCCTTGCTTAAAATTTCACAAAGCAATCCCCGGAACAACTTTTCTATTACGACCTCTAATTTTTTTGTCTTTATAACGGATTTTATTATAGGCATTATTGACTGTTTTTTTGACATAGACATTAATGTCTTTATGTCTGTCGTTAAGATTGGGGCTGTTTTCTTTTAATGCCTGTTCAACCTTAAAGCGCTTATTGTTTTTTAAAAGGTCGCAACAAACCCGAAAATCTAATTTATCGTGGTCTAATGACCAATTTTTTGAGTGTGCAAATTGTTCATGTTTTTTGCGAATAGTTGAAAATTCTTTATTAATAACTTTTTCTTTTAAAGCAACTTTTGATAAACTTTGAGTTTCAGATACCCTCTGTATAGTTTTAAGAAGTTCTTTTTCCGTTAAAAAAGTTCTTGTTGAACTCTCTGCCTTTTTAATAGCGCTCTCTATAGTATCTTTCTGAAAACTGAATGTATGGAATTTTAATCCTGTTGTTTTTTCAGCGATATAAAAACCATTATTTTTTTTGTATACAAAAAAATCAATTTTTTCATATCCTTTAAGCTTAACAGGTTTTCCAGATACTTTCTTTTTGCCATCTTTTGAAAGAACGTAACAATCTGAATAACCGTTTTTATGATTTAATTTTTCATCTGCGTTTATTATTGTTTTTTGAGCTTTTGCTACAAAATCTTCTTCAAATAATTCCTCAGAATTTTGTATTGCTGTTCTAATAATTTTTTTTGCATCTTCTCTGTTCATAATTCCACCTTTAGGTCGTGAAGCCCATGTTCTTAAGACTTGGGTAGCTGATAGCGCACTTTGTTATATGCATTTTTAACCGTTGTCTTGATATAGGCATCAATATTTCTATGCCTATCAATGAGGTCAGGACTATTCTTTCTTAATGCTTGCTCGACCTTAAATTGCTTGTTGTCTTTTAGCAGATCACAACAAGCTCTGAAATCAAGCTTGTCATGGTCTATTATCCAATTTTTAGATATTGCAAATTTTTCATATTTTATGCGTGCCATTACAAATTTTGTATCTATATTTCCTAAGCTTTCTTTTTTCCCCCGATCTCTACCAATCCGATATTTTTGATTCATTTTAACCTCCTGTCTGTTTTTCTATGTTTTTTTATAAAAACATTAAGTTTTTTCTGATAGTTAAATTCTTCATCAATTATTTTATTAATGATTTGCATTGTTTTTTTATAATTTTTAAGCGGGTCGGTAGGTACTTTAGAATTTAATACTTTTGCATAGAATAGTAATTGTGCTTTTGTTTTTATTTCAATATTTTCCAGATACCTTGCTATTTCGTTCTCTTCTTCCATTCTATTTAGTTCCTCTGGAAATTTATCCCGGAGATGTTTGAGTGCTATTCGAACATATTTATTTTTTGATGCAGAAGGATTGTTTGTCATGGCTTTTCTTCTTATTTGTTTGTTTTAAAAATCATTACTTCACCAGGCTTGCCATTATCATCTTTCCTAAGTGGACATTCACCGCTTTTACACGCCCAAAAGAAAAAGCCTTTCTTCTTTACAGATTCTTTCTGAAAAGTATCTTTGCCACAATCAGGACATTTAGCTTTTTTTTGATTTTGGTTGTTCGCTCCCTTGCGGATCACCGCCGGAACTCCGTTATTGTCTGGAAGAAAAAGAGGGCTGTTGGTTTTATGCCCATCATTATTAAAACATGCCCAATAAAAACCCGGCTTGTCTTTTGATTTAATTCTTTTGATTGCAGATCCGCATTCCGGACATTTAACAATGTCACCGATTAAACTTTTAGGAAACTTAGCTGATAAAGTCTCTTTTACAATATCCGGAAGTAAGTTTTTTTGCTGGTTTAAGAAATCAGAAAGAGTTCCTTCTTTTTTAGCAATTTCATTAAGTTTAGTTTCCCAGGTTGCAGTGGTGCAATAGTCTTTTAATAAACTAGGAGAAACCGCAATTATTACCTTGCCGGTTTCTGTGGAAATTATAAATTTTTTGTCCCGGAGTAAATATTTTCTTGAAAGCAGGGTTTCAATAATATTTGCCCTGGTTGCCTCTGTTCCAAGTCCAGAGGTTTCTTTTAAAGTTGTTTTTTTTTCTTTATCCTCAACATATTTATGTATGTTTTCCATGGCAGCAATCAAAGTACCGTCTGTAAATTTAGCAAGTGGCTGAGTTGTTTTAGACTTACAATCAAAATCCTTGCAAGAGACAGGATCATTTTCTTTTACCTCAGGTAAAGTTATTACTTTTTTAGTCTCTTTTTTAGGGTTTACACTCGTCCACCCAGGATCAATCACGGTTGTTCCTGATACGCTCCATTGTTCATCTGCAATATCTGAAATAATTTTAGTAGATTCATAATGCATCGCCGGAAAAAACTGTTGTATGTAGGAGAAAACAATGGCATTAAAAACGTGTGTCTCTTGAGTATTTAAAGAGTTAGGTGTTTCACCGGTAGGTATGATGCCGTGATGCTCGCCAACTTTTTTAGTGTTCCATGCTTTAGACTTTAAAGTATGATCTGCATTAAGAGCTGAATTATATTTTTGTAACATGAGATCGTTTAAAATAGCTTCACTCTCATTAAATTGATCTTCCGGAAGAAACCGGCAATCTGTTCTTGGATACGTTGTAAGCTTTTTATCATATAGCGATTGAGCATAATCAAGTGTTTCTTTAGCTGTAAAACCCCACTTTTTTGAGCACTCTTGCTGCAATGCTGATAAACTGAACGGTAACGGCGGGACTTTCTTTTTTCTTTCTGTGTTTACTTGAGAAACTATTCCATGCTGATCTTTTGCTTTTGAAGCAATCTCGTGAGCAAGTTTCTTATCTAAAACCCTGTTTTCAGGGTCAAGGTCCTCATATTTATCGCTTGCAACCCAGGAAGCAACAAAATCACCGCTACTGTGATTAATTGTGATTGTGGGTATAAAATAGTTTACAGGCTTAAAATTTTTAATAGCCTGGTCACGCTCAACAACAAGAGCAAGAGTTGGAGTTTGGACACGACCGAGAGAAAAAACGCCTTCTAAGCCTTGAGATTGAGCTGTAACAGTTAACGCCCTTGTTGTATTAAGTCCAATAAGCCAATCAGCTCTTGATCTTGCCAGAGCAGAATCTTTAAAAGAAATATAATCATTGTTATCTTTTACTGAGTCCAAGGCTTTTTGAATTGCTGCATCAGTTAAAGAAGACAATAAAAGCCGTTGTGTTTGAGCCGTACAATTAAAATAGTCCAGGACTTCATCAACAATTAACTGCCCTTCCCTGCCTTCGTCGCCAGCATTAACAACAATGTCACTTTTTTTAATTAACTCTTTTATGACATTCAGTTGTTTTTTTATACCCTTATTATTCCTCGGTTCCATTTTCCAATGATCCGGTACAAAAGGAAGATTTTCTTTTTTCCAGGTCTTAAGATCTGGATCATAATGTTCAGGTTTTACTTGTTCAAGCAAGTGACCCACACACCAGGTTACATACGTTTCGTTATTGCATTTAATGTAGCCTGGTTTGTTTTCTGTGTTGCCGATTACTTTAGCAATAGCACGAGCAACGCTTGGTTTTTCTGCAATTATGATTTTCAAAATTGTACCTCCGAAATTTTAGTTACTGTGGCTTCGTATTCGGTTCTGGAATGCCTTTGAATAAAGACAATGATGTTTACAGCTTTTTTTACATATTCTTGTATAACTTCTTTAGCACCAGAAATGCCCGACATTTGTACATTCATTACTAAAGCATCAATGGCAAGCTCCGGCGAATTTGCGTGTAAGGTTGCCATGCTTCCCGCATGACCGGTATTAATGATTCTTAAGAAAGGATAAGAATTTGCTATATCAAGTTCTCCCCAAATTATACGGTCTGGCCGCATCCTTACTATTGAATCATTGATCTCTTTATATGTACTTTTCCCAATATCTGTGCCGCTTTTAGATTTTACGAGTGACACAACATTAGGTTGGTCAACTATTAACTCCGGTGCATCTTCAACCGTGATAATCCTTTTAGATTCTGGAATATAACGAGTCATTGTATTTAAAAGAGTTGTTTTACCGCTTGAAGTACCGCCAACAATTATAATTGTCTGCCCTGTTTCAAGGGCAGACTTTAAAAATTCAACTTCCTTTTCAGAATCAATATAGTCTTTTAGTTCAAACCGTTTGGCTGCTGCAACTCTTATAGAAAGACTTGTTCCTTTCATAGCAACGGTATCTTTTACAGCATGAATTCTATAGCCATATTTAGGTATAGTTGTGGCCAGAACAGGGTGTTCATCAGAAAATTTCTGCCCCTGGCTTGTAGCAAGGGTTTCAACAAAACTATTTATGTTTCTTAGTGTTAAAGAATCTTTAACTGCTTTAGTTTTTATCTGCTCCCATCCGGTGTTTGTATCAAGCCAGATCATGCCAGGCTCATTAATAACAATATCAGTCACGTCTTTTCTTTTAAAAAAAGGTTCAAAAAGCTTTAAATAGTGATTTAGTAATGCTATTTGTGCCATTTTTTACTCCGAAACATAATAGAAAGTACCGTCAGGGCGTACATATTTAGTTGTTTCAAAGGCAATCAGAATGCCGCCGTTTTCTGAGTCGTTTGACACGGATGATGTACCACCAAGACCAGAGAAACCCCAAACAGAAAAACGCTGATGGTCCGTTGAACCACCAAACCACGTACCGCTCTCAACTGCTACCGTGCCGGAAGATGCTCCCGGGCTGGTCGTACTCCCACCCCTACCTACATTAAGATGGTCGTTTGATAATACATAGCCAGGCTGACCAGAAGCACCAGTGTTACCTATGCCACCTGATTGTGCAGTGTAAGTGATATCTCCACCATTGAAACTACCTGTTATTGTCGTAATTTGTGGTGGAACAGCACTAAAAAAAGCAGATTGAGAACTGTTTTGTTTTAATAAACTTGAAGTTCCTTTGCTACCAACTTTTAGAGTTAAGACAGAGCCTGGTATAACAACAATTGACCCTGAAATTGTTTTAAATTCCCCGCGTGACCCTCCTTTCGCTGCTTCATAATTAACCGTTACACCACCATTGTTATTAGTATAAGCCGACCAAGTGAAATCGCCACCAGTACCACCGCCACCAACTAAAATAATTTCCTTAAGCTGATTTACCGGACCCGGAACCGTCCAAGCCTGAGAAGTTCGAAAAACAAGCCTTTCCTCGGTATCACCTAAGAATTCATAAGGTATTATCGCGTGGTCGTGTGCTTCTTCGATTTTAACTCTTGTAACTCCATCTTTTTCTGTAATATATGTTTCTACGCGGTGAACCGCCTGGAGAGCTTCATCATCATTGATCCAGCCCGCTGTTTCATATTCATGCGACATTGAATAGCCTTCATCTCGCTGAAAGGGTGTTAAAATTTCCTTTTCTTCTGTAATCGGATCAATGAAAAATGTTCTAGTGATGTAATAGGATCTTTTTGCAGTAAAATCATGCTCAAATCTTGGATCTCCATATTCTTTTTGAACTAAAATTTCATCAGAATGAGGGTAGCAATGCGTGGCGTAGTCTTCCTGTTCAAAACGATTTTCGAATGCTTTTCTGTAATTTGGAATAATATATATTCCAACCTGAGTTACCGGGCAAGTATTTCTAGTAACGTAATGCTCTAAGTCCGGGCCGATTTCAGTAGTATCTCCGATGTTAAATCGTTTATTATTCTGATTAGGTTCAATGTAATAGTATTGTACTGCTCGCTTTGAATAGCCCGGAACTTCCGGATCATCATTTAAATAATGAGCATAGCCCTTTTCTTCTATTTGTAATTCTACAAAATTACCATTGAGTGAGCATCCTGAATCTGAAAATGGTAAAAAAGGAGATTCGGGAATACGCTCATTCCGCCTTGTTAAAATCGTTTTATCTTCTTCCAGCGCTTGCAATCTTTGATAATCTATAATTCGATCTTCGCAGATATCGACCCTTGTTTTAAAAGTAGCGTTCTTAGAGCAATCATCACAGATCACCTGACCCTCTTCGTCTGTATCTATAGCTCTTCTTGTATATTCAATTCTGACATTTTCTGTACTTGTATCATCAATACAACCCTGGTCTGTAAAATATTGCTGATATTGTTTATCAGTTGTTCTGCAAGCGCCGGCAGTAATTTCCTGATTATTGTACAATGGCTCAGTGTAATAATACTGAACCTGTTCAGTAGACAGTCCGGTTTTAAAGTCATGGATATAACCACAAACTTTTTGCTGTACCGGTACTCCGGCATCGTAGTCAGGAGTACAATTAGTTTCTATCATTACCTCCCCGTTTTCATATGTTATTTGCTTGAAAAGGGGATAGGCCGTCATTGATTCAAGGTCAATCTCTCTTTTTCCACAAAATTTATTTTCTTGCCGATAAATAGTTACGGGATCGTCTTTTGGTGGTTCCGGTTCCTGGAATTCAAAGGGGTTTGATCCTTGATCGCCATCATCCTTATCACCTTTTACACTGTCAGCACCGCCCCCCTCTGCAGTGAATGTTCCGGCATCTTTAGCGGTTGTAACTTCTACAGGTTTTTTTTCCTTTAACGCAAGATTTTGTAAAGCTTCTTCCAGTGCTTCTATATTGCCTTTAGCCATAATTGTTTCATTAATATTTATTAACTCGTCTTTGGTTCTAAATTGAGAACGCAAGGGAAAAGTAAGTTGCTCGGAAACTGTTTTTTTCCCTTGTGTGGTCATCTCTATACTATGCCACTCTATACGGCCACGCTGAGAGTTAGACAATTTCTCAAAAACCAAAGAACCAATAAAAGTGACTCTATTAAGGCCAAAACTCACAGCATCAGCGTTTATTTCTGCGATCTGTGCGCTTACGTTTAGCGTGTCAGGTACTTGAATTGGTGTTGTTAATTTTAATTTAATCGCTTTTTCTTTTTCAATTTTGGCATTATTATTAGAAGCTACAGCAACACCAAACAAAATCAGTATTGCAAATAATAGGGTTGAGTAAAGTATTAATCTTTTCATTATGTTTTCTCCTTTTATAAGGTGATTTCGGAAGCCTTCCCTTCTGTTTTTGATATGACTTGAAACAAAATGTCTGCTTTTGGTTCAATAAATATTTTAGCTCCTTGCGGAACATGAACAATTGGTTTTAACTGCAAGGTGCTATCAAGTATTTTTTCTGTTATGTCGGCAAAAGAATTTGTTGCGGCCTGTAAAGCAAGACCTTCTTGTCGTGAGGTAACAGGTACAGAATATAAAGAAAGAGCATTAATTATGCTTGTAAACATGCTCATGCCGTATCTGTCCAGAAACCTATTATCAACTTTGCCGGTAATACCAGATCTTCCCATTGAATCTGACATCTCAGCATTACCGACATGGACATTCACGCCCTGGGGAGTAATAAAACGATTCCAGATGCATAAAATACGTTCCTGCCCTTGCTTCTGGATCGGATAATAACGCCCTACTGCTTTTGTGCCGGCAGGAATCAGGATTGTGCGACCATGACCGCCGTAAACATTTTCTGATATTTGAGCAATTATTTTACCTGGTAGTTGAGAATTAATTCTATTCTCAAGGATTGCCGGAATATGTTTGGCCACATGGAGAACTCTTGTCATGTCTATTGGTTTGCTTGCCTCGGTTGCATCTTCTCTCCAGAATTGATGTTCCTGGATAACATTAGTTTCTTTTTTTTTGACATTCAACCCGCTCATTTCACTGACAAGGCTAATTGAAACCGTACCACGCCTTGTTTCATTTAAAAGGCCAGCCCAGTCATTAAGAGAAAAGGTTTTTACTGGTACAAGGCTTTTTGCCTGATCATCAGAGCTTAGTTTTAAGCCTTGTCGAACCAATATCTCTTGTTGCCTTTCCTTTTCTGCTTTTTGTTGTTGGACAAAGCCTTGGTTTTTAGCTTTTAAGGCTTTATTCTCCGCTTGTATTTTTGCAAGCTCAATAGCTTTTTCAGCCTCTGCTTTACTTAATGTTTTTGGATTTTTGTCTGCAGGTGTTGTTGCAGCAGAATCCTGACCAGAACCAAATTTAAAAAAATCACTATCCAGAGTTAAACCGTCCATGTCTTCAATTTCCGGCGATTTTTCTGCTGTCTTAAAAAAATCCGCACTGATCCCTAAAAAATCAATGCTTAAGGTGTGTTCAGGATCAGAGTAATAACTGACAACAAAAAACATTAAGACACCAAGAGAACAAGAAAGCAGAACAGAGCCGAGTATAATACCCCAAGCACCGCCAAGCTTAGGCTTTTTTATTTTTAATGTCTTTTGTTTGCTCAATTTTCTTCCTTTTGTTTTGACCTGGTTATGCAAACGTATGATTCGCCATATCTTAAACACCACAAATCACCTGTTGTTTCTGCGATTAAGAAATTGCCGTCAACTCTGGTGTTGACTAGAGATTCCATTTTGTCATCTATGATGTAAACGGTGGGGAGTTTTCTCTTGTCAATGTGTCCGGAATGTGAATACTTGAAATATGTCCAGTATCCATCATCAAAAACCTGAATAGGAGCTATGTTTACATCTCCGCCTGAATTGCCGATTACACAAGGTGAATAATTTTTTGATATTTTCTTTTTAAAAGCACAGGCAGGGAACAACAACAATATCATTAATAGCAGTATAATTAATTTATTCTTGGACATATTTTTCACCTCCTTTTATGCTGTAATTATAGTTAATATCTTTTCCTCTCATATATGGTAACTCTCTTAGATAATCGCTTTCATGTTGTTCCATTTTTGAAATCTCTTTAGCCTCATTTTTTTCTTTTCTATCTTTTGCGGTTAAAAGAGGCTTTAGGAAAGGATCTGAAATGTAATAAACAAGGTTTGGTAAATAAGCACTCTCGGTTGAATCAATTCTTAAATAAAAAGAATAGATGTTTCCTGACTTGCCGATTACAGTTAGGTTGGTATCTCCACCCGGGCGAATACCCCAAACAGTAAAAAGATTGTCTCTTTCTTCAATCTTAGCAAAGTTGAAATTCTGGTTATCCCCCAGGATAAAACTTTGAATGATTTCATGGTGTGGCAAACGAATAGTCGTTACCATAAACTCTCTTAGCCTGATTTTATAAGTAAAGTTTTGACCGTATAAAACGGTTTTTATGTTTGCATCGGCTTTTGATAAATCAAAAGCCTTTTGAATACGGTCAAGATTAACAATAATATCTTGCATTTCTCTATTATTTGTTGCTCCGGCTGCTCCGGCATTATCAAGGGTTTCATCGGTAAGAGAAAACCCTGGAACAGAGAAAAGCAAGATTATTAAAATGATTAGAACCCTCATTAATTATGCCTCCTTGTGATTGAATATTTTAGAACTAAAAAACCAAGTGGATTAAGCAGCCGTTCATCATAAGACACTTTTCTATCAACAAAAGTATATTGAAGGGTTGCTATCCAGTACTGGTTTTCATCTTTTTTAAAATCGTAAGAGTCTATTGTTTCAAATTCGACCTGGTGCAAGCCTTTGGCAAGGTAAGAATCACGGATTATATTAATTTTTCTTTCAAGTCCTTTTTTAAAATATAATCCATTTTCTGTATCACCATAAATCCTTTTGAACTTTGTTCTTACTTCCTGAGCACTCATGGACATGACACGGGGATAACGGATTTTTGATTCCGTGGCGTGGTCAATTCTTTCTCTGCTTGTGACGTACATTCTCATAAACATGCTTATTAAAGCCTTTTCATTGGTGATAACACCACCGGCTTTTTGAACAGTTACAAAATTATTGGTTCCGCTTGAAAACTCGATAATATAAGGAACTTTTTCTTTCATTGGCAGTAAAAACATAAAGCTGATTACCAATAAAATATTAAGTAAAATTGAAACGACAAAACAAATAGCTAAAATTTTATTATTTCGTATAGCCTGTTTGTATGGTGCTGTTACCTGTTCGGTTATTTCCATATTTATAATCCTATTGGTTTTTTTGGTTGCTCGTCCTTTTGAACAAGCTGTTTCAGCACAGAAAAAACGATTTCAAACTTTTCATCCGTTTGATTTTTTAAATCCTAGATGGCTTGTTTTAGCTCTTCAGTTTTTGTCAGCATGTATCTAGTTTTTGTGAAAGTTCTCATGATCTGGATGTTGACTTGGATTGCTCTATCGCTTTTAAGAACACTTGAAAGCATTGCAACGCCTTGTTCAGTAAAAGCCATAGGAGAATATCGAGTGCCACCCCAACTTGAGGTGCCAATTTGTGACCTCAAGTTGGAATTGGAGGTGTCAAATTGGGATCTCCAATTTTTAAATTCTAGTTTTGTGAGATTTGATTCAGTCATTTCTATATCCTTTGTTGCAATCAAATTTTTCTGCTGCAGGTCCTTCCGGAAAGACCGGCAATGAAATTTTGCAATCATTTTTTTGCCTTACATGGTTCATGGGTTCATGCGCTGACCAAGTACAATGTTTTTTGGATAGCATTTACTCATTTTGAACAAGTTCATTTTTCAAGGATTCGTCTATTTGAACCTGCTTTTCCGATTTTTTCCGAGGCTTTTTAAAGATAAAAACATACAAAGCAAGAACAAGAAAACTAATGACATGATATCTGTACGGCAAAATATCAAACGCTGTTAATACCCCTGTGGATATAAAAATTGTTGAAAGAATTCCTAAACCAATTGTAATATTTCTAAGTGTTAAAATTTTCATAATTTACTCTCCTTTATTATTTCATTAGTTGATCTCGTCGGGATTGGCTCATAGCGCTTGCCCGGTTAATAACATTTCTAACGCCGGGAGGGGCAAATCGACTGTAAGCCCCCCTACCCATGCCGCCCGCAGCCGCACTGGCTTTCCCTGCAAATGCACCGCCTTTAGCCATTGCCATTGCACCGCCACTAGCCGCAAGACCACCAATAGCACTAAGACCGCCTGTAATACCTGCGGTTGATCCGGCCTGGCCACCGCTTAAATTAGCTGCAATGTCCGGAACTTTTAGAAGTAAGCCGATCGAAAGAAGGTTCATGAAAAAAACAAACCAGTATTCAGATGTAAAAAAAACCCATCGGAAATCACCTGTTTGTGCATATAAATCCTTCATTGACTGTCCTATAATGCTTGAAGTAATACCAACCACCAAAGAAGCAAAAATAATTATTAAGGCATAGTTTATAAGGGCGGTAGCCCAATTTTTAAAATATCCTCTTGCTCCTTTAAAACAAAAACAAAAAAGAAATATTGGACCGACTACCCAAAGGATATAGGACATAAAAAGTGATATGGAACAGAGCACAAAATATGTTATCGAATAAACAAGAACGGGGGCTATAAGCAAAACAAAAGCCATTCCGTTTTCAAAATATTTCCATGCATTCCAAATCAAACTGCCAGACGGTTCGATATTAAAACAAAACTGAAAAGTTTGATCTAATAAACCTCCTATTTGAGCAAAACAGGCTTGAACACCAAAGAGTTGAGCAGTTTCTGAATGAACTTCCGCAGTAATAAAAAACCCGGCTAATTTATATGTTAAATCTTCAAATGGTTCTTTAACCCAATCTAAATAAGTTAAACTATCAAAAACCAAACTATTGCAAAGAATTAATAAAAAAGCTGTCATAACCGCTTCTTTAGGCTTTTCAAGTCTTCCAAACCATGTCTGAATAATTATATATAAAATATAAAAAATTGTTAAAACAACAGCGAGATCCTTAAACACAAATGGTATCTCTGATAAAATATCAATTAAATAAACATTTAAAACCTCTTGAAATTTTCTCCAAAGATTTAATAAAATTTTTCCATAAAAATATTCATAGGTTTGCATAAGGGACCTTCCTTGTTATTGTTTTTTTTCTTTCGCCTGTCTTTTTTTTATTTGTAATCTAAGTTGGGCATTACGATCTTTAGCGCGCTGAACGTCTGTTCTATTATCAGCATCAAGCTCATTTAGTGTTCTTTTGACATAGCCACCAGATTTTCCCTTATCGTCCTTAGCTTTTTTTTGCATAGCCTTTTGTTCTTTTTCAAATTCCTCATCTGATTGTTCCCCGGTATATAAAAGCATTGCCTGAGCTTCATAATAATTAGCAGATAAAAGAAGTTGCTCAGTGAGGACGGATAAAACCTCAATTAAAATCCTGCTGGTTAAATCTTGTGCTGATTTCATGTTTTTATTTGAGGAATGGTCGATCATTATAGAAAGGTCTTCAATTTTTGATATTCTATCGCCAATGCCTTCAAGTCTTTTCTCATTATTGATAATAATATTTTTCAATTTGCCCTGCCTGATTTTGTGCTGGATCTTCTGTTTTTTCCAGGGCGTTACTTTTTCATCACCACACCAGACGATTTTTACAAGGTCTTTAGCATTGGTAAAACCTTCGATTTCTTTTAAAACAGCCTGATATTGACTAAGGTTTGTAAGCTTGCCACTAGTAATATCATCAAAACTACTCTGGATATCTTTAAGATTGCCCTGCAAGCCTTTTCCCATGTTGTAAGACCCGCTCAGATTTTCAATTACTTTTTCAAGTTTTTTGAAATTACCTTTTTTAAAACTTTTTGCTTCGGAGTACATACTTGCCATTTTTTTTATCTGCTGTAGGTAATAAACGTACGATGTCACGTCTGTAACCGGCTGCATTGCGCTAAGCATTGTTACAGGCATAATTAAATTTATGATAATGATACAAATAAGCAGTTTTTTTTTAGTTTTTTAGTCATTTCACACCTCTGTTTAAGTTAAAAAAATTTTGTCTTGTCCGGTAGCTTGTCCGGTAGCTTGTCCGGTAGCTTGTCCGGTTCTTGTCCGACATCTGCAAAGACACTCTGTTTACAAAAATTTGCAGGGGTTTTCATCTTCCTTCGCCAATATTTTAAGTTTTTAAAAATTCTTCTTTCCATTTATTTCCATATTTCGGCTGGAACTTTTCCAATTTTGCCACTGCATCGCTTGAGGAATCAAAAATATTTAGCATGTCGCCCAATGGACTTAAGTTAATAAAACAGGTTACGCTTTCACCATCTTTTCGTTTAATCATTACTTGTCTGCCAAATGGATCTGTATTTTTAATCCATTCAAATTCAGTTTCATTCAGGCCGAGCATATCCATGTAATGTTTACGTTTTGCCAAAGGTTCAGGGAAAAGTATAAAAGTTCCCATATTCTGTCTGATAATGGGCGAAATTGAGTCTTCAAGGAGTGTTTCTGCGTCTTGGGTAGCACCTAAAAAGACTCCGTTTGTTTTTCTTATTTCTTGTAAAATTGTTTCAATTTTAGGTTTAAATTGTTTGTTATCTAAATATCTTGGTAATTCATCTATAAAACAGACGTAGCCGCCTTTTGATTCCCTTGCTTTTAAAAACAACTTATGGAAAATATACAAAATTAAAGGGGCTAAAACTTCCGGGACATCAAGAAGTCCTGACATATCATAAGTTATGAGTTGATTTGAAAAATCAAGAGCATCGTTTTCATTATTAAAAAAACTACCGTACAAGCCACCGTCTAACCATTGTTTTAAATTCCTTGCGATTGTTCCTTTTTCCGGTGTTCCGAATGCAACGGCAATATTCTCAAGAGTTCTTTCTTTTTCCGGTAATTGATAAAGTTCAAAAATAGCTTTTCCAATTGTTTCCTGGTCTTCTTCCCCTGCCCGACCCGTTAAAATCTGAAACCAGTTTTTTAAAAATGTTCTGTTGTCTCCTGTGTCTGGAAGCCGTAAAGGATTCATTTCCATTTGTTTGATGTATTCTGGAGAGATATAAGTTCCGTCATGGAAATTGTTCCAGACTTTTAAGCCTTTTAATCGATCAAAAGCTAAAATACGGAAATTGTCGTATTTAAAACAATGAGATAAAAGAAAGCTTAAAAAAGTTGTCTTGCCTGATCCAGTACCGCCAATTATTAAAGTATTGCCCAATGCAAAAGGTTCTGGTGAAATATGGAAGGTAAAAGCATAATCAGATCCGGCAGTAGTTTTTAAATTTACAACCGGGTGTTGTCCCCAGGAACAAGAACTAAAGCCCTGCCCTGAGTTTGAAAAGCTTGCAAAATGTGACGCGTTTGAAGAGGTTATCTGTCTTTGTCGTGGATTCATCCAGCTTGTTTCAGGGAATCTTGACCAAAAACAAGCTTCTGTATTAATTCTTTCTCTAGCACATCTAAAACCAAAAGAATTAACAAAAGTTTGTAGTTCTGTTACTGCTCGTTCTAACTCTTGGAGAGAATCTTCTTGAATTTCAAGTATCCAGGAATGTTTTAACAGTGAGAAGTCGTCAGCTTCCAGCCTCTCTAGTAACAGATTACATTCTTCAATCCTTACAGCACCGTATTGTATAAAGTTTTCAGCATTTTTTAATTTATCTTCAACAATTAAAATAGAATGCCCTTTTTCATATTTTTTAAAGCCTTGAAAAAGAGAAAAAGTTCTTTGTATTGAAAAAAGCTTGTCTTGAAACTTAGCTTTTGTCTCTGTTGGCGGCATTTTAATTGTTAAGTATGCTGCATATCTCTTTTTCCCAGAAAAATAGACCTGATAATTCTTGTTGCCGGGAAAATTTAAATGAACCTCAGAGAGAAAGCCTGTTAAAAAGCCATTCTTCTGGACTTTTTGTTTAACAGGCTTTCCGTTTATTAACCATGCCCAATAACTTGCAAGCTCATCACCGTGTAATTTTCTAGCGCCGCCAAAATTTTTCAATTTGGCAATCAGATCATTTGTTGTGTCTGTTAAAATGCGTATATGTTCGGCAGTTGCCCTGGTTTCTTTCTTTTTAGAGGCAACCGCTGACAACACCTGATCATAAAGATTTACTCCGGCAACTAAAACGAGATAATGTTTTGTTCGGTAACTTCGTTGAAAATTTTGTGACCAGAGTTTTGCTATTTGAGAAGCTATTTTAATTGTAAACGATTCAGTGTCAATGCTTTGCTGTATTTCCAGCCTATGCGATTGAGATAATAAGGTTAAGGATTCCGGGACCTGATCAAAAATTGCCTGCCTGGTTAAAAACAACGAGTCTTGCCGAGCTAAATCCAAACCAGTATAATCAATACCTCTAACCTCTAAGACAGCACACAAACCACCGCCTTTAGTAATTGTAAAGCCGTCTTCTGTTACCCTCTGGATTGGGCATTTGTCATCAGCTAAGCTTATTTGAGACGATGATTTAAAAGGCAATCTTGTAAAAAATAAGATCCCAATGCAAAAGCATATTAAAATCATTACGACAAAAATTATTAAAAGGACTATCTCAACTCCCATGATTAGCCCTCGCGCTAGCTGCCATAAAAATTCCCTCCGTCATATTTGGTTTTAGTGCTTCCGCAATTCTTGATTTTAATTAATAAAATGGTTACGAATTCATCATCCCAACGCTTTAAAAACCAACCAAAGACATATAAGACCAAAGCAAACCCAACCGTTATAATAAGCTTGCCAAAAGGCCATATCAGCGTGCAAACCAAACACGCTAAGAGCATATAGTCTCTGGGTAAGCCAAAAACCAGGGTTGAGGATTGATACATAGTCGTAAATAATGGCTGTGTTTGCTTTTCTCCGGTTTCCATAAATTATCCGTTATTTACTGATTAAAAATTGTGCTATTTCAAGACTGGAGCCGATTATTAAAGCGGAAACTATAATCCCGATAGCCCAACCTTTAGCAATTTTATTAAAAAACATTCCAAGGCAAGCTCCGGCAATTGCCAAAGCACAAATAATGACGGCTACGTCCATTATTTCTTCATATAGCTGAGTTCCCTTGTCGGTGACGTTACCAAAAGGGCCGTCAGCTAAAGCCAGTGGAACAAGTAAAAAAATGTTTAGAAAATTGATACAGCCAATCGTGATAAAATTTTTCATGAATACTACCCCTTTGTTAAAGTTTAAAATTTTTAATTGTTTTTATGTACTGTGGGCTTTCATCAATAAGGGATAAAGCCATTCTGCACGCCTGTTGTCTTGTTTTTATGTCTTTTTGTTGTTCAAGAAGCTTATTTAAAAGATTACTTCCTTTATCAGAGAGTTGAATCCGTACCGTTTTAACGTTTTTAGTAGAAATGCCGTTTTTGGGCCGTTCACCAGTTGCCAATTTAAAAAAACCATACTCTAAAGCACCTTTACAACCAGCCAGCGCCGGAGCAACTCTAAGATAGAAATTTTTGCTCTTTTTCATTTACAAACCTATTCCTCTTTGTTTTTTCTTTATATTTTTAATGCTTCTTTTTATTTTTGGTGATGCTTTGCTAAGTTGTTTGGCGTAATAGTTTAATTCTTTTTTAGCCGCCCTTCTCTCTTTTGGATCTGGAATTTTATTAATTGTTTTTTTTGATTCCTCTAAGCTTTCAGAAAGCCGGTCGGCTTGTTTTTCAGTCATTGAATAGCGTTTGGGCTTTAAGTCCCCTGCCCTTTTAATAAACTTTTTAAATCTTGGATCACGCTTCTTAAGGTCCCGTTCAAGCTTTCTGATAGCATTAAAGCTATCTAAGCGTTCTTTTGAGCCTTCTTTAGTCTTTTGTTTTACGTTTATTTTTAATTGGTTTATTTGTTTTCCAATAAATTTCACATCGTCTTTATAGGCTGTTGGTTTTGATTTCCAGGGCTGATTAGCTTTTTCAAGTTTGGCAAATTGCTTTTTAAGATTATTTAAAAATTCTTTTAATTGTGAAGGCGTTTTATCAATTAAAAGCTTATCTTTTTTAGGTTTAAGCTGGTCAGCTCTTTTAATAATTTTTTTAAATTCCGGATCGCGATTTTTAAGCTCTCTTTCTAATTTCCGAACAGAATTAAAAGCCTGTCTTCTTTGGATTGTATCTGGTGTTGTTCTTTCTTTTATGTTTCGTTTTAATTGATTGACTCTCTCGCCTATTGCATCGCGCTTTTTTAATAATCTTTCCTTTTTGGCGGGAGTCACGGTTTTTAATGCAATAGCTATTTTATTATGTTGTTTTTTTAATAAGGCAACTTCCTGATTAATGTCTTTTAATTTAATTTGAAACCATGTTTTGCTTTTAGATTTAATATATTGATTGGCTTTGACTGTTTGTATTCTGTCTCGTATTAATGTTGCAGAATGTGGCAGCCCTCTTTGTGTTAACCCTATTGCAAACTCTTGCCTTAAACTGAAGAGGTCTTTTTTTCTTAATCTTAACTTGTTTAAGCTTCTGTCTCTTGATTTAGACTTTATTACAAGATGCACATGCGGTTTTGTTCCGTCCTGGTGAATACCAAACGCATAATCATAGCCCTGAAAATTATTTGCGGCTAATTCTTTAACAGAATCACGAACTTTTAGAATATTTTTTTTGGTTTTCTTACAATCAGCAGAAAAAATAACGTGCTCAACGTGCCGTGGTGTTCTTTTTGAGCCTTTTGGCTTTCTTTCAAAATCTTTTGCCCAGTCTTGATATAATTCTTTGATTTCTTCTTTATTTTGTATAACTTCACCACCGGAAGTTTCTAATTCAACGCTGTCTTTTTTTTCTGTATCTTCTCTGGCAATATATTCAAGTAATCCTTTAACTTTATTGCCTCGTGGTGAATTTTTAACTACTTTAATAACGGCTTGAGCCTGTTGTTTTTTTAAATCTTTTAGATAGTATTTATTAGAAAAACGTACGGCCTGTTGATTTTTAGTTTTTGTGCTTTTTAAATCTAAATAATCATCTTTTATAAGCCGTAATGATTTCATTAATTAGATGTTCCTATTTAAACGTTTTAGTTCTTGAGCAAGATTTTTAAATTCTTGCCTCTGTCTTTTATAAATTGAATTTATTTGGTCTTCATTTATCTGAATTTTTGTATAAAAACATTTTGAAATTTTATTAAAAAGGCTTTTTATCCTGGTTGATTCTTGCCGGAACAGCTTTAAAATTTCAGAAGTCTTTTTTTTATTTTTTGAATTTATAAAACCCTGGAAAATGTCATCTCTAAGAAGGTTGCGATCTTTAGAACTTAATTTTCCTTCTTTAATATCAAAAGTTTGTAGTGTAACTTTTTGTAAATTCATCATTAAAAATTCCCGTTTAATATTTTTAATTCTTTAAATATTTTTTTAAATTCTTGCCTCAATTCTTCATGGTTGTTCTCCAGATCCGAGCGGTTGATTTGTGCAGACATATTATAAGAATGAGCAATTTGATTAAGGTTGCTTCCAATCCTGGCAAATTCCTGTCTGAACATTTTTAGTTCATTTAAAAAATTAATTGCTCTGCCACGATCTGCTTTGTTTACATATTCAGACAAAATATCCCTGATTAGTTGAGATCTATTCTTAAGATCAGGAGAGGTTTTCACTTCCTTTTCCAAATGCTCTAAAACGAAATCTTGAATTTTATGATTTACGTGGATTAGCATGGATTAGAGGACTCCTTTAGGAGATTTTTTGGTGAGGTCTCCTTTAGGAGCAGGATGGCATTTCGTAAACGTAGTACGAAATGCCATCCTGCAAAGACAAAAACAAATACTTTTTTATAGTATTTTCCCTTAAAAAGTATTTATTTTGTTGTTTTTTATTTAGCTTTAATAAGCAAAACGCTTGCAGGACAAGCGCTACACCTTTATTTAGTTGAGAATCTAACAATTTTATTGGTTTTGTGACTTTTTGTTTTTCCATTGTGATTCTTTTATTTCCTCTTGTGATTCTTTGATTTTACTTTGTGACGCTTTGATCTTGCTTTAAGACTTTAATTTTTCCACTGTGACTCAAAAAAACCTGTTTCTTTCTGTTTAATGAAATAAGTTTTACTTGTCAAGTAAAAATACCATTTTTTTGAACTTTTATTTTATAAATTTAATATATATGTATAAAAATTTAGAATTTACTTACTATTTTTCTCAAATTGTTACATGAAAAAGAGTAAATAAAACAATAATTATATATTGAAAAGGCTTGATAAATACTTTAAAGGTCTGTTAAAAATGTAATCATGATAAAAACAACGGATTTATTTCGAATTGGATTAAAATACAAACTTAAAGAACATAAGCTAACTCAAAAAGAGCTTGCTATAAAAATAGGTTTTATGCCAAATCACATTAGTCAATATTTAACTATGGCTATTAATTTTTCTGAGAACAAACGCGATATAATTGCTGATTTTTTTAATCTTACTTCTTTAGAAATGATGAATTTAGGTGAAAAACTTCATCAACAGGGAGGTAGTGTTGACAATATCGTTCATGTTGCTAAATTCCATAATCCAGTTAAAAAAGGAAAAGTCCTGGAACGTAAAGAAAATAAATTATATACAATTTTAAATATTATATCATATATCGCTCAAGAGTTGATTAATGCTAAATGCGATACTACTTTTCATAAAATACTTAAAATTATTTATTTTGCTGACCAAGATCATTTGGTTCGATATGAGAACCCAGTTACATTTGATAAATACTTTGCAATGGATCACGGGCCTGTTGCAAGTGAAACATATAATCTTTTGAAAATGATTAAAGGAGAGGATACCTGGTTTTTTAAAGATGAGTTTTTAGACTTTATAACTGTAAAAGATAATCATTATGTTTATCCGCTTATTAAAGCCGATTTAAGCGTTTTAAGGAAAACTGCTAAGGCATGTATTGATAATTCTATTAAAATTCATAAATCAATGCGTTTTAAAGAGCTAAGAGATAAATCTCATGATGCTGCATACTTAAAAACAATGACTGAAAAAGAAAACAATGGTGATATTATGAAAATGTCAGCTATTCCTTATCACGAGATTGCAAAAGCTGGCGGTGCGGATGAAGCAACTGTGGAGTATATTAAAAAAACTTTTATTTAATATATCTTGTTTTTTTGTAGATTTTTTTTCTCGTCTTTTTATTTTTTTTGCCCTACCCTCTTTTTTAAAATTTTTAGTTATAATAAATTAATTTTTTAAATACTCTTTTCTAAGAAACGTTTTTAAAGTTAAGTCAAGTTCCCCTGTTTTTTTATAAATTTCAAGGGATTTTTTTGTTCTTGTAGATTTAAAAAAAGATTTAGAAATTAACAATTCGTTAATTAACTTTTTTAAAGATTCTGGATTTTTTATTTCTAATTCAAAAGATTTTTTATTTTCTAATTCTAAAGCCTGGATTTCAATTTCTTCAAGTTCTTTTTGTGCTCGTAATTCTATTTCTAATTTTTCTTTTCTTTTACGAAGTCTTTTTTCTTCCGGAAACTCAAATCCTTTTGGCTTTGAAAGACCTCCGTTTTTAATAGCAATATAAAATAAACCAAGTTTTGATTTATTTGGTTTATTTATGTCTGGATGTTTTTCTCCAATTTGAAGCTCTCTTAATAAATCCTCAGGAGTTAAATCTTCAAATTCATTTAACCAGGTTTTACATTTTCTAATACTTAAATCTTTTTTCCAGAACTCTGAGTTTTCTAGAAAGATAGAAAGATTATTATAATCTATCTTTCTATCTATATAAAGAGAATTCGGTTGCTTAGGTACTTGCTCGGTTGTTCGCTTGCTCGGTTGTTCAGGTAGTTGCTCGGTTGCTCGGTTGTTCGGTTGCTCGATTAAAGTTGAACCAAATAATTTCAAACATTTAATTTCATTAACAACACAAGTAGAACCATTGTTAACGCCATCGTTAATACTAAATGGTTTTGATATATATCCTTTTTTTACAAGACTGTTTAAACAATTTCTGACTGTGCCATATTTTATTTTTAATAAACCTTCTAATCCGCTTGAACCTTTAACTTTAAAGGGGCGAGTAAAATAAATAGTATGTAAAATTTGGTATTGGTTTAATTTTAAGTCAGCAGGTTTCTTTTCTATAAAAAAGCGAGGCACTTGCTCGGTTATTCGCTTGCTCGGTTGTTCAGGTAGTTGCTCGGTTGCTCGGTTGTTCGGTTGTTCAGACACTTGCTCGGTTGCTCGGTTGTTCGGTTGTTCGAGCAATTGTTCAGACACTTGTTCGAGCAATTGCTCAGGCACTTGCCCGGTTGTTCGGTTGCTCGGTTGCTCGGTTGTTCTGATACCCTGTTGTGTACTCCTAACTTGCTTGTTACTTCCTTGTAGGTCGGTTGTTATTTCCTCGTTGTCTTTAACGGGTTTATTAACAAGAGGAGTTTTTATTTTTTGTAGTTTAGCAGGATTTAAATCAGGAAAATCTTTTTTATTAGTTTTAACTTTTTTTAATTTTGATTTGATAGAATTTGTTAAAATTTCACTATCTTTATTTTCAATATTTGCTTTTCTAACTTGATCCGCAAAGGATGCCATAATTGTCACCTATAGTTTTTCACTTGTTTCTGCAACTAATTCAGTGGCTAGCTCTTTAAAGAGAGTTGTAATTTTTTCATTTGGTTTATGTAAAAAAACTGTTTTGTGTAAATATTCAGCCTGCTGCATAGCTGTGCAAACAGGTATAATAGTTTTAAAACAATACTTCTGGCCATAATCATTTAAAACGCGAGCGATTAATACTTTACTAACGCTTGTTCTGCGGTCAGCTTTATTCATTACTAATTTCAGGAAACGTAAGTCTTTGTTTCTTTCTTGCATGGCGGATATTAAATCAAGTACCTTATCATGCCCCTCAAGGCTATGAAGAGAGCTAACTTCAATGGGAATAATAACAATATGACTTGCATTAAGAGAGATGCTTAATGTTACATCCAGGGAAGGGGGGGTATCAATAAGAACATAATCATAGTCTTTTGTAAAA
>JAIOSM010000317.1 GCA_021107575.1 Desulfobacteraceae bacterium
ACAAGGTTATTGATGATTATTGCCGCGATAAAGGTATACTCTGGTTTGTTTCCTGCTGGGACAAAAACTCAATTGACTTTATTGAGAATTTTAATCCACCCTGCCATAAAATTGCATCAGCCTGTTTGACCCATGATAGTTTACTGAAGCATTTCCGGGATACAGGTCGACCACTCATTCTTTCCACCGGAATGAGTACTATGGAACAGATCCACCATGCCGTAGAATTGCTTGATCCAGACAATCTCATACTTCTTCACACAACCAGCACTTATCCATCACAAGTAGACATTCTAAACCTACGTGTCATAGAAACGCTTCAGAACAAGTTTGACTGTCCTATTGGCTATTCCGGACACGAAGTCGGTCTTCAAACATCAGTTGCGGCTGTGACTCTGGGAGCCTGCATAATAGAACGACACCTGACCCTTGACCGTTCACTATGGGGGAGCGATCAAGCTGCATCAATAGAACCCCATGGCTTTACACGTTTAGTGCGTGACATTCGGACAGTGGAGAATGCCCTTGGCAATGGTGTAAAACAAGTACATGCAGATGAAATTCCAGTGATGCAGAAACTCAGACGAGAACCTTTAGAGCCCAAAATAATATGAATGTACTTTGTATCATTCCCGCTCGTGGTGGTTCTAAAGGCATTCCGCAAAAGAATATTAAACGCCTTGCCGGAAAACCTTTAATCGCATGGAGTATTGAAGCTGCCCTGGCAGCTGATTCGATAAATAGGCTGATCGTCACTACTGATGACAAAGAAATTGCCTCTGTTGCAAAACTATGGGGAGCTGAAACCATACATCGTCCATCAGAACTTGCAAACGATACTGCTTCTTCAGAATCTGCACTGTCACACGTTATGGAAACACTGAAAAAAAGTGAAGAATATGAACCAGACTTGATTGTTTTTTTACAGGCAACCTCACCCTATCGATCAGCAACAGATATTGATGCTGCAGTGAACCTGCTACTAACAGGTTATGACAGTGTATTTTCTGCATACAGCCAGCATTTCACCGGTCGCTGGAAACTAAATACAGACGGACGTGCCTGCCCAGTGAACTTTGACCCGGTGAATCGTCCAAGGAGGCAGGACCAACCTGTCGAATATATAGAAAATGGAAGCATCTATGTTTTCAAACCGGACATTCTGAAATCAACAGGAGCACGTATGGGTAGCCGTATAGGCATATACCAGATGCCGGAAGAGCGCTCATATCAGATTGATGAACCCGAAGATCTTCAATTACTTGAAAAACTTATGAAACATACTGCGATAGCACAGCCCAACACAGTATTGCTTCAGCCGCGCATTCCACCGATGAGTATGCTAAAAAACATCCAATTACTGGTTCTGGACTTTGATGGTGTGCTAACTGACAATCGAGTATGGATAAATGACAAAGGGCAAGAAACTGTCTGCTGCAGCCGATCAGACAGCTGGGGTCTAACTCAACTAAAAAAAACAGGAATTCAATTAGCCGTCATTTCAACAGAAAGCAGTGCAGTGGTTAAAGCTCGCTGCCAGAAACTTGGTATAACCTGCATAAGCAACACTAAAGACAAAGCTGCTGCTTTATCTAAGTTAGCAGTTTCCATGAAAATTGACCAGGCAACAATAGCTTTTATCGGCAATGACACCAATGATCAAGGTGCTTTACGCTGGGCAAATATTTCAATCCTTGTCAATGATGCTGAACCTTGTTTGGCCCCCCTTGCCACTTGGATTCTCCGTGCTAAAGGCGGACAGGGAGCAATTCGAGAATGTTGTGACACAATTCTAAAGGCTAACCAACTATGACACATTGCAAATCAAACAAACACCCTGACAGACCATTACGCATCCTGATTGAAGCCGGAGACGGACGTACAAACAGCGCAATTTTCGAAAACAACTTTCTCGGTCATTGCCTGTCGCTCGGTGCAGAGGTCCATGTTCTGTCTCCTGGTGTCTGTTTTAAGCCTTTTGTTGAACGCTATCGCCTGCCAGGCACCAATTTTTCTTATCTTTCATTCCAACAGGCTCAAAAGAAGCGATACCGTTACCTGATCCGACTTGAGGAATACCTGCGCAGTATATTGTCTCGTTTTGGCTTTAGGCGTGTCCATCACTGGATGTGGAAATTTTTTGGCGCGCGCGCCAATGCAATTGATGCCTCTTTTTTATCAAGCCTGCTCGATGAAGTTCAGCCCGACTGCTTTGTCACTGCGGATTTAAACCTGGGAACCAGCCGCGGCCTGGTTGGTATGTGCCGCCTCAGGGGAATCCCGACAATTGGGAATGTCTTTTCCTGGGATCACCCTTTCCACTCCCATCCATCCAGACCGGATCAGCTTACTTGCTGGTCCGCGTTCATGCGCGATAACCTGGTGGACATAGGAGGCTTTCTGCCTGAACAAATCGAGATCATTGGCGCTCCAGGATTCGACCCTTACTCTGACCCAGACGGCAAATGGACCCGGCAAGAATTTTGCGACAAGATTGGTCTTGATCCTGATAGGCCCATTCTACTTTTTGCCACTCTGGGGCAGATGATGCCTTTATGGGATGAAACCGGCACCTTCCGCGCATTTTTAGAAGCACTGGACAATGCAGCGCTGCCCGGACCGCCACAGGTCGTATTGAGGCTACATCCGGTTTCCGTAGATTATTATTTTGATGAATTCCGTGGAAGAAAAGATATTGTTTTCTCCAGATATTCCAGATACTGCCCGGGCATGCGGTGGTGCCCCTCGCGAGACGAAACCATTTTAGCCGGCAATCTTATGCGGCATGCCGATGTCTGTATCAGCCCCGGGTCCACAATAACAATAGAAGCTGCCATCTTTGACGTACCGACTATTGTTCCTACATTCAACCCAATCATGTCAGAAGAATATGAACAATTCTTTAAAAAAAACTGGCTGCAAAAACACTTTAGATTCATAGTGGAGGAAAACACTATTGCACTGGTAAACTCATCGGACGAACTGATCACAGCAGTACGCCGGGCACTCGATGATCGCACATGGCTTGCCCAAGGTAGGAAAAAAATTCGGGATTATGTTATAGGTCCTCTGGATGGCCGAGCAACCGAACGACTGGCAGGCGTTGTTGTTGAATGCGCATCACAAGGAAAATGGACCCGATAGGACCGATAATGCAGTTCAATATCCCACTTATTATTATCTATAATCACAAGTTTGAAAAAAATATTGAAATACTGGAAAAGCTTTATGCTCCCAGATTTTCAAATATATTTCACCTTGTGCCCTTTTATAGAGGAAAAAAAACAAATGTAATACCAGTCTATGAACACTCATTTTATTTCCAGGGATATGTTGCCCAGGCTATTAAACATTTTTATAATTCTGAATTCTCACATTATTTATTTATCAGCGACGATTTGTTGTTGAATCCAATTATTACAGAAAAAAATATTGAACAATATCTAAATATTGATTCGGTCTCCAATTTTATTCCTGAGCTGATTGAACTGCATAAACAACCCTTGAATCAATTCTGGTCTCGCATGAGACTTGCTTATGAATGGCAACCATATAAGGAAGGTGTTGAGATAGCAAATGAAATCCCTTCATACAACAATGCCTTAAAAAAGTTTAAAAAACTTGGTTTAACAATCGGACCGATAAAATTTTCTCAACTTTATCAAAAACTCCATCCATTTTTTAAGAAAAAGCATGCTAAACATGAATTTCGAAATATGATCAAATGGCTCCAACACTTTCCAAATCATAATAAATTGAATTTAAAATACCCCTTAGTTGGATCATACTCAGATATATTTCTTATTTCTCAGAATAACATTAAGGATTTCTGCCATTATTGTGGTGCTTTTGCAGCAAGTCAATTATTTGCTGAGTTTGCAATACCCACAGCAATAGCCATGTCATCAGAGAAAATAGTAACTGAAAAAAACATCAGTATAGAAGGCAAAGCCTTGTGGACTGATAAGGATTATAAGGTGCTTGATAAATTTGATAGAAACTTTGACAAATTACTGGCAGAATTCCCCAAGCACTGGCTTTATGTCCACCCTGTAAAACTATCTAAATGGTTGCAGGAATGAATTGTATCGTCATAACTTCTGTTAATGATCCAACAGAAGCGATCCGTTCTTTCTCAAAATTGAAGAATTACAGACTGATTGTTGTTGGAGACAAAAAGACCCCGTCCAATTGGTCATGTGAAGACGCGATTTTTTTATCCATTGAAAAGCAACTTCAAATCGGCAGGCATTTAAACAAAATTTTGCCATTCAATCATTATTGCCGAAAAATGATGGGTTATCTATACGCCTTTGAAATGAATGCACAATGTATAGTAGACACAGATGATGATAATATCCCTAAACACGAATTTTCATTCCCCGCCTTTGAAGGGGAATACAATATGATTGAAAAAGACCAAGGCTTCATAAATATCTATCAATATTTTACTGATCAAAAGATTTGGCCTCGCGGGCTGCCCCTGAAGAACATAAATAAGGATTATGAATATAGCAACAATTTAACAAATACAAAATGTAAAGTAGGTGTATGGCAGGGCTTAGCTGACAAAGACCCGGATGTAGATGCAATTTATCGCCTTATTGACAACCGGCCATGTTCTTTTAAAGAACGTGAACCGATTGTCTTAAGCAAAGGGACACTGAGTCCATTTAATACACAAAATACACTTATACGCAAAGAGCTATTCCCTCTATTGTATCTACCAGCCCATGTAACATTTCGTTTTACTGATATTTTACGCAGCCTTGTAGCACAGCCGATTATGTGGCTGCATGGATACAATCTTGGATTCATTGGAGCGACAGTAACTCAAAAAAGAAATCCCCATGATTATTTTGAAGATTTTATTTCTGAAATACCAATGTATCAAAACACTGAACAAGTAGTTGAAATAGTGATGAAAACCATAAAAAAACGATTTTCCATGTCTGAAAATCTGTTCCTAGCTTATGAGGCCTTATTGGATGCCGGCATAGTTAAAAATAATGAAATTGATGTACTGACCGCATGGCTGAAAGATATAGAGCGCTATAAATCTTGACAATCATCATTATAAAAAGTAAACTACGAAATATTCATACCAAATATTAATCTAATGAAATTGTTCGGGATTTGTCTATGAAATTTGCTTTTTTAATATTAGCCCATAAACAAGTTGAACTGGTATACAGACAAATCGATGCGTTAAGTCATCCTGACCACCATTTCTTTATTCATCTGGATAAAAAATCCAACCTGAACATTAAAGAAAAATATTTAAGTAAGAAAAATGTCCATTTCACTACTAATAGAATAAGAGTGAACTGGGGAGGCTATAACATGGTCAAGGCTACATTGAACTTGATTCAAGAAGCCATGTCCTCAGGCAATAAATTTGATTATTTCATCCTGATGAGCGGTCAGTGTTTTCCAACTAAACCATCTAACTATATCCGCAAATTTTTCAAAAAAAATAATGGTCTTAGTTTTATTGAACTCTATCCTTTTCTTGACGAAAAGCCAAAGGCTCAGGGGTTAGACAGGTTCCATTTTCCGGCATTTTTTGATCAATTGAGTTTTATCCTTAAAGACGCCTTTACAATTGGCAATAAAACTTACGAGTTTAAAAAATTACTATCTCAATTTATTTTCTCATTATGTAAAAAAACGGGGTATAAACGAAGAATTCCAAACAGCTTGACCCCGTGTTATGGATCCCAATGGTGGGCACTGCATAACACTTCTATTGATTATGTAATTAAATACCTTGCACAAAATCCTAAAGTACACAATTTTTTTAAATATACCTGGGCACCTGATGAATTATTTTTCCAGACTATTATGTACAATTCCCCTTTATCTGAGGATATAAAACCTTCTTCCCTATGGTATATTGACTGGAACACCAATGGCCCGCCTAAAACACTTGATAGTAACGATATTGATGTTTTAGTCCAGAGCAAGGCTTTGATGGCACGAAAATTTGATATAAACAAATCACGGAATCTAATTCACACATTGGAATGCTTATAGGAACACATCTAAAAATCTTATCACAATGATATAAAAAATAAAGGAGATTAATAATGAAAATACTAGTTACAGGTGGTGCAGGCTACAAAGGGATTAAACTAACAACCAGGCTATTAGAAGAAGGATACAAGGTGACAGTTGTCGATAATTTTATGTATGGTTATGAACCTATTATGTTTCTTGCTGAGAATAAAAACTTGGAAATAGTAAAGCAAGACATTAGGTATGGAATTGAAAATTTATCTAAATTTGATGTTATTTTCCATTTAGCCGGCATCAGTGGTTTTCCTGCCTGTGCTGCCAATCCCAGCTCTGCCGAGTTGATCAATGTCCGAGCAACACAACTTCTTGTTGATGAACTAAGTAAAGACCAGATACTAATCAACCCATCAACCACATCCATGTATGGGAAAAAAGGTGTGACATGTCATGAAGAAACTGAAGTTGCCCCTGTTAGCACTTATGCTATAACAAAATATGAAGCAGAAAAAATTGTACAGGATCGCGAAAACTCTGTCAGTTTACGTTTTGCAACAGTATTTGGCGTTGCCCCAAAAATGAGGCTCGATTTAATGGTAAACGATTTTGCCTACAAGGCTGTAAATGAAGGCGCAGTTGTCCTTTTTGACAGTTTTGCAAAACGCACTTTTATACATATAGATGATACTGTAAACTCCTATCTATTTGTATTAAAAAACTTTGAGCAAATGAAAGGTCAAGTTTATAATGCAGGGGCAAAACATCTCAATTATTCTAAAAAGGATATCGCAAATATTATACACACACATATTGACTATGATATTATTGATTCCAAATTAAGCGATAAAGACTTAAGAAATTTCATTGTATCTTTTGATAAACTCGAGAAAGCAGGATTTATCCCGCAAAAAACTGTTGAAACTGGAGTGGAAGAACTTTTAAAACTATATTCTTTTTTTGAATACTATTCTCACTTTAAAACCATATAATATCCGGAGTCCTTCAAATTATGTTAAAAAACAATACAACACTTGCAATCAATGGAGGCAAGCCCGTAAACAAAGATATGATAGCTATCCACAAACCATATCTTGATGATGACGATTCTAAAGCAGTATTTGATATTGTAAAATCTACTTTTGTTTCAGGCGACGGACCTGCATGCAGGGAATTTGAAAAAAAACTTGCCAAATATCTTGGAGTAAAACATGTATTCTTCACAACTTCCTGTACAGTTGCTCTGGATCTTGCGTTCCGAATAAAGAATTTTCCCCAAGGCAGTGAAGTAATAGTCCCAAACTTTACCTACACTTCAACTGCACTGGGACCATTGTATAATAATTTAAAAATTCGTCTGATTGATGTCGACCCTGAAAATGGAAATATTGATACAACTAAATTAGAAAATGCAATTAATGAAAAAACTGTTGCGATCTCTCCTGTTGATTATGCAGGCAATCCTGCTGATATGGATATAATAAATGAAATTGCAAAAAAACATAATTTATATGTAGTTCATGACACAGCCCAGTCAATTGGAGCCTCATATAAAGGCAAAAAAACAGGAACTCTGGCTGATGTCTCAACCTTCAGCTTTCACGGAACTAAAAACTTAACAACCGGTGAAGGCGGCGCTATTGTAACAGATAATGATAAACTGGCTAAAAAAATAATAATAATGCGCGAAAAAGGAACAAACAAACACTCGTTTTTAACAGATAACATCACTCGGGGCTATTATGAATATGAAGACATTGGCAATTCCTATGTCCAATCCAATATTCTGGGAGCCCTCGGAGTAACACAACTTGAAAAAATTGATTGGATGAACAAAGAAAGGGCAAAAATAGCAGATTATTATATCAAAGAGTTATCTGACATCCCTAATACCAAATTACCAAAAATAACCAAAGATGCTAACCCAAACTGGCATCTTTTCTATATACTTGTTCCTCCGAAACACAAATATTGGATTCTCGATGCATTAAGAGCAGAAGGAGTGTATTCAAATGTTCATTACACACCTTTACACAGAAACAAATTCTATTCTCATCTTGGGAACGATGATGATTTCCCAGGATCTATGAAATTCTTTAGCGGGCTGTTGAGATTGCCCATTTATCCCTCATTAACGCAAAATGAAAAAGGATGTGTTATAAAAGCAGTTAAAAAAGTATTGAGCAATAAAAAAAAATGAAAAAATTAATTTTAATATTTGGTGGGGGATTAGGGCAATTGACCCTAATCAGAGCGGCCAAGCAGCTAGGTGTAATATCTGTAGTTATAGATCCAAACCCTGATGCGCCCGGTAGGGTAATTGCTGATTTTTTCTATTGTGTTGATGGCAATGATTATAAAAAAACAAAACAAATTGCAATTAAACATAATATAAATGGTATTGTCACCGGACAAATGGAGAAGCCACTCAAGATAATGGCTCGCCTTGCTGTGGAAATGGGCTATATTTTTCATTCACCTGAAGTTGTTGAAAAATGTACAAATAAATATATCATGAAATCTGCTTTCCAAACTAATAACATACCATGTGCGCAAGGTAAATTATTTAAGCAGAACGAAACAATTAATCCAGACTCATTAATAGACATGACTCTTCCAGTTATTTTAAAGCCATTAGATTCTTTTTCCAGTCAAGGAGTTTATAAAATTAATAAATTTGAAGAGATAAAAGATTTTATTCCTGAAACTCGCTCATTTTCATCTGATAACTCTGTGCTTATTGAAGAATTTATTGAAGGCCCTGAATACAGTATTGAATCAGTGACATACAATAAAAAAACAACTATTGTTCAGTACACACAAAAAATAATTACACCTTTCCCAAACACGGTAGAAATGGGACATGTTCAACCAGCAAAACTTGAAAATGAGCGAGTTTCAGG
>JAIOSM010000178.1 GCA_021107575.1 Desulfobacteraceae bacterium
TAATGAAAAATATAGAAACTTATCTGCAATATATGATTTGAAATTATAGATATAAGGGGTAGTCCATGATTATCATCTGTAAAGAATGTTCAACTAAATTCAGATTAGATGAATCTCTCTTAAAAGAAACAGGTTCTCAAGTTCGGTGTTGTGTATGCAAAACTATTTTTTCTGCCTATCCTCCTCAGGTTTTGGGAAGTACAGAGGCAGCAACACAACCAGCACCTACTCCCCAGGGCTATTTTGACAGCGAAGAAAATTTGGGGCTCGGTGCCGTACCCGCGCCGGACGACGATGACGATGGTCTTGAGCTGGATGTTGGTGAAGAAGAAGATGATGACCTGGATGCAGACGGACTTGACCTTGGAGATGACGATACAGGGTTTGATGATGGTGGAATAGATCTTGGTGGTGGTAACATGCCGGGTATTGATACTGATACTGATTTTGACGATGATCTTGGTCTTGGTGGTGACATGCCGGGTATGGATTTTGATGATGATAGTGATGATGACCTTGATGAAATTGACCTTGATGAAATTGATCTTAATACAGATATAAATATGAACCTTGATCAGGGAGAAGAACTTGAACTTGATGCAGACTCTGATTTAAAAAAGGATTCAGTTGAAGCTGAAGCAAGATATGACAGCGCTCCTGTGACAGAAGAAGCACCAGTTCCTGAAGATGATCTGGACAAAGACCCTGATTTTGAGTTTGAATTTGAACTTGACGAGGACGAAGACGAAACTAACGAAATTGAAGAGGCTATTGAGGTTGAAGAGGCTATTGAGGTTGAGGAGGCTATTGAAGTTGAGGCAGAAAAAGAAGAGGTTCCTGCACAATCAGAAGAGCCTGATTTAGAAAGTTTTGATACTGATGATGAAGATTTTGAACTCTCTGAAGACTTTGAGCTTTCGGAAGACTTTGACCTCTCAATTGATGATGAAATTCTTGATGAAAGTTTAGAAGATGAAGATTTAGGGATAGAAGAAGATCTTGATGAAAGTTTGAGTTTGGGAACAACTGAGCCGAAACAAGAGGATCCAGATGATGACTTCGTGGAGATGGAGCTGAAAATAGATGAGAGTGATTATGAAGACGATGATTATGAAGATGAAGATTATGAAGATGATGACAAGTATGAAATAGAAGAGCTTGGTGAAGAAGATAAAGAATATGAAGATGATGATATCATTGATGAAGTTTTTGAAGGTAAGGACTCTACCTCTACAGAAAAACCTAAGAAATCTGCTAAAACAATTGGAAAACCAGTTAAAATTCTTCTCATACTTTTTATACTACTTGGCATAGGGTATGGAGCATTTACAGTAACAGGCGGATTTACCAAAGGTTTTGACCTGTCAAAAATTAATTTTTCCATTTTTAAAAATTTTGGCAATTTTTCTAAAATGGACCAAATACCTGTTTGGGCAACTATCAACAATCAAAGCCTGAACGGAAGATATGTCAACAATGAAGAAACAGGACAACTCTTTGTAATTACCGGCGAAATTATAAATGCCTCCTCAATACCCTTAAACCATATCCAGGTTGAAGGGATACTTATTTCAAAAGGAGGGGCTGTTGCAAAAAAGAAAAAAGTATTCTGTGGAAACAAGGTTCCTGAAGGACAACTGACAACAGGGAATCTTTCAACTATTAACAGAATTCTTCAAAGAAAAGACGGAGAACATGGCTCAAATCTTAAAATTAAAACTAATGAATCAATCCCTTTTATGATAGTATTTTCAAATCTCCCTAAAGAGTTAGAAAATTATACTGTAACAGTTGTTGAAGTTAATAGAATGCCAAAAAAATAATTAAAATCAAATCCAATACCCCTGGAGCCTTTAAGAATATCATTATATTTTAAAGCATTCTCAAAGGCTCCAGGTATATCTGCTTTCACCTCTAAAATATTTATTGACTTTAAACTGAATGAATGATATAAAATTTAGGTTTTTTTGGCGATGTAGCTCAGCTGGTTAGAGCATGCGGCTCATATCCGCAGAGTCCGGGGTTCAAATCCCTGCATCGCTACCAGATAACTCAAAGCCCCTTTTTTAAGGGGCTTTTTTGATTTTAGCTAATGTTCCAGCAAATTTTGTTCATTTTGCTTAATGCTATACTCTGTGATATACTTTTTTTAAAATAATGAGGTAAAATACATGGCCCAAGTATATGAAATATATGTAAAAGATCATTTTTCAGCTGCTCACGCCTTAAGAGGTTATGATGGTAATTGTTCAAGAATGCATGGACATAACTGGATAATTGAAACATATATACAATGCACAAAGCTAAACGAATTAGGTATAGCAATTGATTTCAGAGACGTAAGAGCAACCTTGAAAAACATTTTGAAAAAATTTGACCATACAGATTTAAACAAACTTGCTGAATTTGAAAGCATGAACCCCACAGCAGAAAATATTGCAGAATTTCTTTTTAAAGAACTTGAGAAGCATTTTAAGACTGAACATTCAAAAGTTTCTAAAGTTAAAGTGTTTGAAAGCCCTGGTTGTGGTGTAACATATTTAGGGGAATAGACTGAAAGCAATAAATCAGGAGTAATAGTGGAGCTCAATATTTGTGAGATATTTTTCAGTCTTCAGGGTGAGTCAACCTATGCCGGGTTACCATGTGTTTTTGTCCGACTTTCAGGCTGCAATCTTAATTGTACTTATTGCGATACTGTTTATGCAAAAACAGAATCTTCCTTCATGGATTTAAATACAATCCTTAAAAAAATTGAATCATATAATTGCAATCTTGTTGAAATCACCGGCGGAGAACCCTTACTTCAATCTAACACCATAGATTTGATATCTACACTAATCAATAAAAACTTTAAAGTTCTTTTAGAAACCAATGGTAGTATCAACATTAAGAATGTTCATCCTGAATGTATTAAAATTATTGATATTAAATGCCCCTCAAGCGGAGAAAGCCACAATAATTTAAAAGAGAATCTCAAATTCCTAACCACTAAGGATGAATTAAAATTTGTAATAGGAACAAAAAATGATTATGAATTTGCAAAAGCTTTTATCGCAGAAGAAAACATTAACATGAGTTTTGGAAAAATTCATTTCTCACCTGTGTTTGGTATTATCACACCTGATACAATTGCGGGCTGGATCATTAATGACAAGCTTAATGTTAGACTGTCATTGCAGATACATAAAATAATCTGGGATAAAGATAAACGAGGAGTATAAATAAAACCCTATGAGTTCGCAGAATAAAAAGGCCGTTGTTCTTTTAAGCGGAGGTGTTGATTCCTCAACAGTAACTGCAATTGCTCACCACAATGGATATACAATACATTGCCTGAGTTTTAATTATGGACAGCGGAATGTGGCTGAACTTAGAGCTGCCAAAAAAGTCGCTTCTTTTTATAAGGTTAAGCAACATTATATAATTAATGTCGATCTTGGAAAAATAGGTGGCTCTGCCTTAACAGATGATATTAAAGTTCCAAAGAACCGCAGTATGGATAATCATATTAAAAATGAGATCCCGATTACATATGTGCCTGCAAGAAATACAATCTTTCTATCATATGCCCTTGCCTGGGCAGAAGTATTAATATCGGACACAATATTTATTGGTGTGAATGTAATGGATTACAGCGGATATCCAGACTGAAGAAAAGAGTATATTGACTCCTTTGAAACAATGGCAAACCTTGCAACTAAAGCAGGCGTCACAGGAAAAACAAGAATAAAAATTAAAACACCTTTAATTAATCTTTCAAAAGCTGAAATTATTAAAAAGGGAGACCTGTTGGGACTTGATTATTCATTGACGCTCAGCTGCTATGATCCTGATTTAGAAGGTAGAGCTTGCGGTGCATGTGATTCTTGTTTACAAAGAAAAAAAGGCTTTCA